>DATLTS010000019.1 GCA_035533475.1 Mycobacteriales bacterium
AGTTACCGGTTTGAAGTTGACCCTGTCCACCCAGCGACGACTGCCGCCGCAAAGGCGACCGACCGAGACTGGGGCATGCTCTTGGTCGACTCGCTCCGCCCGTGGACTTCATATAGCGGGCTCGGCGCGCAGATAAGTGCCGTTCCAGTACGGACTACCAAGATCGCCCTATCCACCCTGGAGCGGCACATCTGTTGCTTTGGCAGAGTGAGTACTGGACACTTATCACATGGCCGACGGTTTCACTGCCGAAATGGCACTACCGCGCCGCAAGCGACGAGTCGGCTTTACGCTGCTAGCGCTCGTGCCTGTCTTCGTTCTACTCACCCTGGGCTTTGCATTCACCATCTTCGGCGAGGTCGCTGAACTCTTGGCCGTGGTCAGTCTCGTAGGCGGACTCGTCGTCTTGGCGCGGACCCGGCGAAGCCACGCGTAGGTTCCCCTCAAGATCAGATCTGGCCGCCCTCCGATCAAGAGCGGCACCTATCCGCTATGCCTCCACGGCTTTCGGATAGCGGCGGCGGTACGCGGCACTGGGCTCACGCGAACGCCCCGCGCACGCAGGGCATCCAGCGCGCTGTCCCGCTGGCCGAAGGTCCAGAAGTAGGCGGTCCTGCCGTCCTCGAAGTCGAAGCCAACACCTCGCCAGGCAACGCGACCACGCAGCGGGTAGGCACAGGTCACATCGACCAAACGGACGACGAGGCCGGCCGAGACGCGGGCCAACAGCCCTCGCGGGACCAAGGTCAGCCCCCCATCGTCCACCGTCAAAACGCCGAGTGGCCAGGTCGCATCGAAGCGTCCCCACCGCTTGTCCGGGACGTTCAGCCCGCCGACGAACCGGTCTGATGGCACGCGCTCATCGTGTCAGAGGCACCGGATCAGGCGTGGTGTAGCGCCGGCACCCATCAAGTCCAGGACCGGCAGCCCAGAGAGCCTATCGGCACGTATCAGTCTCGCAGAGCAACGGTTACCTCGGCGGTGACGAAGAAGCCGTCGGGAGCGATCTGCGTGATCGCGCTAAGCCGTACAGCCTCGCTGTCCTTCGTGATCACGTGGCCCTCGCGGTAGTTGTACCGGAGCTTCTGGGTCCACGTGTCCTCCAGCCGCTGACCACCTCATCCACCGCGCCCCGCTTCGCCGTTGCCGTCGCCTCAATCAGGCGTGCCGGATCGTCCGTGCGGCGTGCCTGGGCATCCGTCAGCACATCCAAGCCGTACAAGAAGGCGTTGAAGTCGATCTCCATCCCCAAGAGGTCGTCGCCTCCGCTCGGCGGGAAGGCTCGCATGATGGCCGACTTCATCTGCGCGAATGCGGCAGCGTCCACCGCCTGATCATGCCTCGCCGACGCGCGATGTAACGCCGGGTAGGTCCGGAGGGTGCCGATCCAGGAGACCGAAAATACGCCGTCGCTATCGTGCGGCGAATCCAGTGAAGGGCGCCATCGAGCGGGAATGCCAGCTCTCGTGCGTCCCCCCGGGACGACTGCTCGAGTTGCCGGTAGCGCCGGAGGCCGGCTGGCCGATAGTGGCGCTTCTCGTGCGCGAAGAGCTTGATCCACTCCGTAGTCACAATCGCGAATATCCGGCGCTCGCGCGCATTTCGTACGACTCGACCAACGCCGCGTTCCGGCCGGGTACTGGGAGACTCGTTTCGTGTGGCCGAGGTGGCAGCGGTCCGTTCGGGTGGATTGTCGATCAAGAAATCGACCGGCCACTTTGGATGAATGCGAAGCTGCGCGTTCAGTTCGCATGCCTCGCTGTCTTGTGTCCGCCCGGCGCAGCCGCAGGCGCACTCGTCGGACTTGCGACCGGGCGAGCGGTCGGTACGAGTGCCTTCATTGGCGCCTGGGCGCTGGGCCTGATCGGAACCATCTATTTGTATGCCGCGATCATTCTGGCGCGGCGACAACGATCCGCCAGGCAGCCATGAATGGCCTCGATTCCCGGTGGACCGTTCCGCCTCTGAAGGCCCTTGAATCGCCGCTCGGACGATCATGAGCGAGAGCGAACGTTCTGCGCTGTGCGCCCGCCGCGTAGCGAGCGAACCGACCCGGTGCTCCCGACCGGCCACCCAACCGCCAGGCGCACCCCGCCGTCACAATGAGTGCCCCGACCTAACCGACACAGCTTGGAGCAACTTTGACGCCGCACCCCAATCTAGTGCTGGCCCTGGCGTCGGCCGCGTGTGTCGCTGGCGTGCTTGGGGTCGTTATGGGTCTGGGCAGCCTCATTCGTGCACTGCGAGGACAGTATCGAGACCTCGAACCCGCCGCTCCCCGTCAGCGGAGGACGGCATGGACCGGCGTCGTGCTACTTGCGGCTTCCGTCGCCCTGAGCTTCGCGGCCACGTCAGTAGCCGTCCTCGGCCACACCGGGCCCCAACCCAAGGGTGCTGCCACCGCCAGAATCGCGCTGCCATGGTTCGTCGGCGCCTGGCTCCATCACGGTGTTGAACTGCTCGTCAGCCCCGGGCAGCTTGAGGGGACTAGCGGTTACATCGGCGATCTTCAGTTCAGGACCTATGCCGACTGTCAGATACCGCATACGAGCCCACCATGCGATACGACGACAGGCAATCTGATTGTTGAGGGCGGCCTAGTTCGTGTCTTGCTCGACGCGGATGGCTTTGGCGCCGTGATCAATAGCGACATGACTGGGGTTGATCGCGGCGATCAGGTGTTCGTTTACGAGGGGCCGCAGAACGACACGCTGTATGTGCAGGACGTCACGCATCCGACCAGCTCGCTGGCGACCCTCACGCTGTGTGGACCCAAGGCGACCACGAACGCCTGCGGGGCGTAGGTCGCGGCGTTTAGGTGCCGTTAACCGACGCCCAGCCGTGATCGCGAGAACCGACTCATAACAGCCTGCTATGGGCGCCTCGTTCGATGCCTTGCCCCACGTCGGCGTGGACAAATGTGGTCGAGATCGCCATCCGTCGACACGGTCGCCGTAGCCTCATCACCCCTGTGACCCGGGCTGTTGCTGGTGCCCCCAACGGGATTCGAACCCGTGCCGCCGCCTTGAAAGGGCGGTGTCCTGGGCCTCTAGACGATGAGGGCTTGGATGAACCGACCGGCTGCGCCGTCGGGGACCGTCACAGCATAGCCGGGGCCCGGCGCTGCGCGTCTCGGGCTCAGGCCGCGCCCTGCGGACGAGCCAACCGCTGGGTCGCCTCACTCATCTGCGGCCGGCTTTCGAGCCAGTCGTCGAGCCGGTCGGCGGGCACCGGCCGGCACAGAAAGAACCCCTGGGCGCTGTCGCAGCCGTAGGCCGCCAGGCGCTGCAGGGTGGCATCGTCTTCGACTCCCTCGGCGACCATCCGCAGGCCCAGGGAATGTGCCAGCTCGACAGCCGAGTGGACGAGGGCGGCGGCTCGCCGGTCCCCGGAGATCGGACTGATGAACGAGCGGTCGAGCTTGAGAACGTCCACTGGCAGCTCGCGCAGGTAGGCCAGCGACGAGTAGCCGCTGCCGAAATCGTCGAGGGCGACCTCGATGCCGAGCGCATGGATCCTCTCCAGTACGGATCGGGCGCGCGTTCGGTCGGCCATCAGAACGTCTTCGGTGATCTCGACCTGGAGCGCTCGGGGGGGAAGCCCGACGGCGCTGAGGCGGTCGGCGAGCATCCCGGGGAGCGCGGCGTTGACGACTGTGGAGGCGGAGAGGTTGACCGCAACATCGATCTCGCGCCCCTCCCGCCACCACCTGGCGCACTCGGCGAGTGCTTGCCGGAGAACCTCGTCGTTGAGTTGGGGCATCAGGCCGCTGTCTTCGGCCAGCCGAAGGAAGGCGTCGGGGTAGAGCAGGCCCCGGGTCGGGTGTTGCCATCGCACCAGTGCCTCAACCCCCAGCACCCGGCCGCTGGGTAGCTCCACCTTGGGCTGATAGTGAAGGACGAGCTGCCGCTCGCGGAGGGCCCGGCGCAGTTCGTCGAGGGTGACCAGTCGTTCCCGGCCCGCCGCTTGATCTGTTCCGGTGAACAACTGCGGTCCGTCGCGGTTCTCCTTCGCCTGGTACATGGCGATGTCGGCATGTTGGAGAAGGGTTCCGATCGTGGTTCCGTGCTCGGGGAAGACGGCGATCCCGATACTTGCGTCCACCTGCAGGGTGACGCCGTCGATCGTCACGGGCTCGCGGAGAGCGTCTCGCAGGTAGTCGGCGGCAGCGTGCGCCCCCGGTACGCCCGCGCCGTGCAGCAGGACTGCGAACTCGTCGCCACCGAGGCGGGCCAGCAGGTCGCGTGACCCCACGAGCTGGGCCAGCCGGGGCGACACCATGGCGAGCAGGGCATCCCCGGTGCGGTGCCCGAGTGAGTCGTTTACCTCCTTGAACCGATCGAGGTCGAGTAGCAGCAGAGCGTGCCGCTGATCGGGCCGGGCGAGGAAGACGTCCCGGGCGCTGTCGAGGAAGGCCCGGCGGCTGGCCAACCCGGTGAGCTCGTCGGTCAGCGTCAGGGCGTGCGACGCCGCGAGCCGGTGCAACTCGCGGGAGGTCGCGGCGAGCCGGGCCATGACGGCGACCAGACAGCCGGTGGCGAGTCCCCAGACGAGCTCGTTGAAGGGGGAGTGCGCCTGCACGGCGAGAACGGCGATGGATGCGCCCCCGCAGACCAGCGGAACGACGAGTGTCGGCCGCATCTGATCCGGCCGGGAGGCGGCCGCACTGCCCCGCCCCGCCGCCAGCAGGAGCATGGCGGCCATCCATGCCGCGTCGAGCCAACTCCCGGCTCGCGATCCCGACGTGACGCGCCCGAGGAAGGCGACATCGGTCACGGTGAGCAGGGTCAGCCCACCCAAAAGCGGCCACCAGCCGCTGGGCACCCGCCAGCCGAACAGCCCTAACGCCCCGACGAGCAGGACGATGAGCAGCAGATCCGTCAGCGGGTAGATGAGCGCCATTCCGGGTCCGCCCAACGCCCGTCCCGCGCCGTGCCACCGGGCCGCGAGGAAGGCTGCCCCGAGCGAGCCAACGCCCAGCGCTCCGATCAGCCCGTCGAGGCCGGCGGCTCGGTAGACCAGCCGGGGGGTGCGCGGTCGCGCGAGGAGCACGATTGCCGCGTAGGCGCACGGGTAGAAGGCCAGCCAGAGAACGTCCGCGGACAAACCCGAGCGGCGTGCGGCGCCGGCCCAGGACAGGACCGACCAGCACACCCAGCCGGCGGCGTACAGGCCCAGACCGATCGCGAGGAGGCGCCGCGCGGTTCGGTCCGGGCCACTTAAGCGCAGACGAGCCGCAGCGAGCCCGGCCGCGCCGAGGTAGACCGCATTACCGACCAGTCCGTCCCAAATCGGGCTGAATCCAGGGTGGGCCCGCAGCCCAGGAACGAACGAAATCATGAAGGCGACGCACGCCAGGGCCACGAGCCCGAGCCCGAGGCTCCCCCGATGGCCCCGCAGCGCCTGTCCGGTCAGTCGCCAGGGGAGCATGCGTCGCGGCTCGGGAAGCGGGCGCAGATCAAGACCGCCCGGCAGCCCGAAGGCGTTGGTGTCAGCGGCGCGGGCCGCCTCGGCCCAGGGGGTTGCGCTCGCGTCGACAGCCGTCGCCACCTGGCCCCCTTCGGCCTCGACATGCCCTGGAAAGGTCGTCCCTTCGCTTCACTGGTCGACCGAACGGGCTGGTCGGTGCATCGACCGGATGGAGCAACCTGACATTCGGCCCGCCCGGTTACTCCGTCGGGTCGATCCGCCTGGGCGCCAGCCTGGGCGCCGGAGGGCTCGTCACGCGGTGACCGTTATGACCGTCTTGAGCGTGGTGCCGTCTTCGCCGCCGACCAGCCACAGGACGCCGCCCAAGACGGCGGATCCGGCATCGGCCTCCGGTCGTGGGAGGTGACCGGCAAGCCGGGTTCGCCCCGTGGTGGGGTCGAACACGAGAATCTGGTCGGTCACGACCGTGTCGAGCCGGCCCCCCGCGATGACAACGGTGCCACCGAGGGTCGCGGCGCTGGCGTGGGCGAGTGGCGCCGGAAGGTGACCCACCACGGTGGCTTGGCCGGAGGCGGGATCGATTCGCTGGATCGCCGTCGTGTCGACCCCCGAATGCTCCCCACCGAACAGATAGATGTCCGATCCGACGGTTGCCACCGCGGGGTAGCGGACCGGCACCGGCAGGTTGGCCACAGTGGTGAATGTCCTGCCGTCCGAGGTGGCTAGAACAGCCGCCGCCATGACGGAACCGTCGTAGCCGCCGAGCAGGAAGGCCCGGCCGTCGACGACCGCGCAGACCAGGTCCGAGCGGGGCTGCGGGAGATGACCCGAGACGTGCGACCCGCCGCCGGGACTGAAACCCTGCACGGCCGAGATCGTGCTGGCCGCCCCGCCGCCGAAGACGAAATCACCCGAGGGGAGCGCCGCCCCGGCCGCGTCATGGACCGGCGTTGCGAGCTGACCAGCCGGACTGAGCTGACCGCTGACCGGGTCGAGGAGGAAGACTCCTGAGGTTGTGGTCTGGTCAGCGGCCAAGCCGCCGGCGATGACCAGCTGATTGCCCTGGCCGAGGACAACCTCCCGCGAAATCGGCCTCGGTAACGACCACGTCATGCTCGTCGCCGTGACCTTCACGGGCCCTGGCTGGCCTGGCTGACTCGCCTGGCCCGGCGACGTCGACGAGGCGTGCCCGCCGTGCGGGGTCGAAGCAGGGATCGCGGAAGAACATCCGGCCATTAGGAGCAGTGAAAGGGTCAGGCTGGCCGGTCGTCGCACGGGCTCTCCTTGCGTTCGGAGGTGGTGCCTGCACGTTATGGGACGGGCGCTGATGTCCGAGCCAGGGGTCGCGGCCCGCCGCCACGGCTATCCTGACGCGCCGGGCTGTGGGGCCGTTAGCTCAACTGGCAGAGCAGCGGACTTTTAATCCGTGGGTTCTGGGTTCGAATCCCAGGCGGCCCACCGTTCGGGGTGGTTCGCGAACCCGCTCACAGTGGGGCCGTGCCCGTTGGAGATGCGGAAGGCCGGCCGGATGCACTGCCGGCTCTCAACGCGGATCTCGTGAACGAGTTCCTGGAAGACAGTTTTGCGGGCGTGGTCGGGTCCGGCGTCGAGGGCTTCGGCGATCCGTTCCCGCAGCAGCCTGAGATCAGCCGGGCTGGGGACGGGTACGTCTTGGCTGTCGAGGTCGGCTTGCAGGTTGGCCCTACTGGCGCGGAGTTCAGCGAGCCGTTTGGCATGGCGCTGCATCCGTTGACCGCAGGTGGCCTCGGTCAGGCTGCCAGTCTCGAAGGCGCACAGGTAGCGGTCGATCGCCGTTTCAGTCTTTGCGACCTCACCTTCGAGGGCGTCGAGGCGGCCGCGAAGTTGGTCCTGCCCGGCGTGGGCGGCTGCGTGTGCGGCGCGGATCGCATCGAGGACGAGATCATCACGCCCGACGGTGGCAATCAGAGCGTTGCGGACGGCAGTTTCCAACGCTTCGGCGGGCAGCCGGTCGGCGGCGCACACAGGGGTGCCATATCGGCTACGGCTGTAGCAGGTGTAGTACCGGTAGCGGCAGCTTGCCGGGGGCAGCGGTGCCGAGGAAGCGCTTCTGGCATCTGTCGCAGACGACCAGACCGGTGAGCAGGCAGTCGCTGGCGTTGGACGCCCGTCGGCTCAGATCTTCGCCGCGCAGAGTGAGGACCTGCTGGGCGGCGTTGAAGGTGTCGGGGTCGATCAATGGCTGGTGTCGGGATGGGTGGCTGACGCCTCGGAAGGTGACCTCGCCGAGGTAGGCGCGGTTGCGTAGCACAGTGATCACCGACCGGTCGCTCCAAGGCGCGCCGGTGCGGGTGCGGTGCCCCTGCGCACTGAGCTGGGTGGCGATTGCTGTGCCGCCGAGGTGCTCGCGAGCGTAGAGGTTGAAGATCACTGGGATCAGCGGCGCTTCGACTGGGTTGACGGCCAGATGGCCGCCGTCGGGGTGAGTGGTGTAGCCGTAGGACGGGTTCCCGCCAAGCCAGCCACCGGCCGCGGCGTTGCGCTCCATACCGGCGATGACCCGGTCGATGATGTGGCGCGTTCGAACTCGGCGAACACGCCGAGCATTTGCACCATCATCCGCCCGGCCGCGCTTGAGGTGTCGAACGGCTCAGTGGCCGGGCGGAACGCGACTCCAGCCTTGTCCAGTTCGTCGAGCACTTGTGCCAGGCCGCGCACTGAGCGGGAGAGCCGGTCAACGCGGTAGACCCGCAGCAGGTCGAACCGCCAGCGCGGGCCTCGACCAGCGCTCGATCCAGGCCGGCACGGTCCAGTTTGGCGCCGGAGATCTGGTTAGTGAACGTGCGGGCCAGCGCCCAGTCCGGCTGGGTGGCGATGTAGTTACGCAGCCGCACGTCCTGAGCCTCCAGACTGTAGGGCTGGTGGGTCTCGTCGGTCGAGATCCGGGTGTACGTGGCGATCCTCAACATGAGCGTCGTCCCTTCCTAGAATTGTTCGTCAAGTCCGAAGCCGGTCGAGGACACCTCGGCTGTGGCGAAGGAGTCAAACGTTGCCGACAACGGCCAGTGGGGCAGGCACCCAAGACGCGCGCAAGGCCGGTCGGTCGGCTAGCGCTAGCTACCGCAAGCCGAAAGCTCCGTGTGTACCGTGGGTCAAGCAGGTGGGAAGGGCGACTTGCAGTGATCTCCGCGATCGAACTGAGCATCCGCGCGATCAGCGACAGGCGCGGAGCTCCCAAGATGCTTTGGGCGGAGTTCGCGGCCGGTAATATGGATCTGGCCGCATCCGGATACGTGATCCTGGAGGCCTACAGGGCACCGACGACCCCTGCGCGGACGTCACACCCAGCCAATGGGTCGAGATGTTCAGGGCCGTCGGCTTCGTCGCGATCCCGAACAACCAGAACCGGCCGGCGTGTGAGATCACCGTTTTCAGAGGAGCGACCGCGAGCCGAGTACGTCGCCCGTCGTGGTCAGGCGACCTTACGACGGCCCGAAGCTATCGCGCAGGTGCAGCACTCAGGGCCCAACAGTCCGCGAATGTTTACCGCGCGTACGTTATGCCCAGCGACGTCCTTGCCTTGTTTCAGCGCGGCAGTGTGGAGTCGGAGGTCGTCGTCGATCCGGACGCATTGCGCGACGTGAGCCTCTTCAAGTGAACCCTCGGCGGCCCGGCTCAGGTCTCGTCCACGACACGATCGGCACCTCCGGCATCCGTCCGTGAAGGCATGGCATGGTCAGCGTATGGATCGGATCGGCGTTGGCCCCCCCACGGTTAGGAGCGCCGAGTCCGCTCTACCGGGGTTGTCCACAGACTTGCGTCGGTTCGGCAATCGTTCGAACACATGTTCTAAGATACTCGCCTGTGAGCTACTTCGAGCGTCAGATGGGCTTTGAGGCCATGAGTATCGCCACCTTGCGGGTCGACCAATCTGAGGTCCCTCCGGCTGATCATGGCGAGGTCTTTACGCGCCGTTGGGTGGTCGACCTTGTGCTCGACCTCGCCGGCTACACGGCGGAACGCGATCTTGCGTCCCTGACCGCTGTGGAGCCTGGGTGTGGGCAAGGTGCCTTCCTCATCCCGATGGTGGCCCGCCTGGTGGCTTCGTGCGCAGCTCGAGGGAGGGATCTCCGTGACGCTGGACACGCCATCCAGGCGTACGACCTGCTCGCCTCGAACGTGGAAGCCAGCCAGCGCGCCGTCGCCCAGGTCTTGACAGGTCATGGCGCCCCATGCGAGGTAGCGCAGGAACTTGCTCAAGGTTGGGTTTCGCACGCGGACTTTCTTTTGCGGGATGAGGAGAGCCGGACGGCGGATTTTGTGCTTGGCAACCCGCCGTACATCAGACTCGAGAATGTGCCCACGGCGCGGAGCGCGGCCTATCGAGACGTTTGCCGGACGATGCGCGGCCGAAGCGACGTGTTTGTCGGTTTCATCGAACGTGGCCTCGCCCTGCTGGGTGACGGCGGCGTGCTCGGATTCATCGTGGCCGACCGTTGGATGCGTAACCAGTACGGCGCTGAATTACGCGAGATGATCAGCGACGGATACTCGGTCGACAGTCTGATCCAGATGCACGACGTCGACGCATTTGAAGATCGCGTGTCTGCCTACCCTGCCATCTCGATCATTCGGCGTGGTCCGCAGGGAAGAGCGGTTCTTGCCGAGGCGACAGCCGCCTTCGGACACCGTGACGCTGCCACTTTGACTCGTTGGGTGAAATCTGAGCGTGGCACGAGTATGCGCGGCTCGGGGGTTCAGGCCGCACGCCTTCCAGGCTGGTACGAGGGCTCAGCGTCCTGGCCAACCGGCTCCCCCGAGGAGCTTCGGTTGGTTGCTGATCTCGAGTCGAGATTTCCTCCCCTTGAAGATCGACGCACCCGAACACGAGTGGGAATCGGTGTTGCGAGCGGGTCCGATGCGGTTTACCTAACTGACGATCCTGACGTCGTCGAGTCCGACCGGTTGCTCCCGCTGGTGATGTCCGGAGACACAGTGCGCGGAACCGTGTCCTGGTCAGGGACGTACCTGGTGAACCCGTGGAGGGATGGACAGCTCGTCGAGTTGGCCGACTACCCCAAGCTGCAGAGCTATCTCACGGACCACGGCGCTGCGATCCGATCGCGTCATGTGGCCCAGCGAAACCCGATGAGCTGGTATCGAACAATCGACCGGGTAGAGCCTGGTCTGCGTGAGCAACCGAAACTGTTGCTACCCGATCTGAAGGCATCGATTCACCCCGTATTGGAGCCTGGCCATCTCTACCCGCATCACAACCTGTACTTCGTGACCTCGGGTGCATGGGATCTGGAAGTGCTCGGAGGCCTGCTGCTCTGTGACGTGGCCAACCTCTTTGTGGGCGTCTACTGCGTGAAGATGCGAGGTGGCTGCTACAGGTTCCAGGCACAGTACCTGCGACGCATACGCGTGCCTAGCCCCGAATCCCTGGGACTACGAGACAAGAGAGCCCTCGCGGACGCATTCCTGGAGCGTGACGTGGAGGCCGCGACGGACATCGCGCGCCGCTTGTATGGCATCGATGAGCTACCCGCCTCGTGCCGGACAATGGTTTCCCGGATCGCATGAGTGAGGTGACCTAACGCGTGACCCCGAGCGATGACGTCTTTGACTCGTTCGAGGAGATCCTGCATTCCCGCCCCGCCTCCAACCCGTGGATCGCCGGGTCAACCATCCCAACCTATGCGCCAGATTACGAATTGCTCGCGGAGCTGGTTGGCATACCTGTAGGCGCGGCCAGTGGATCCGAGACCGGCCGCCTTGCCAAGGCCATCGACTCCTGGATGGCACACGAACTTCGTCGTGCCGGCTTTGGCGCTGATGAGGTGTGGCCGAGGCTAACCAAGCCGCGAGTTCTTCCGCGGGACCTGGCCCTCTTCATCGAGGGCCTGCCAGAGAGGGATCGGGACGCCACCCGCGCGCGTGTCCTGCGGAATAAGCGCGTCGCCCCTTCCGACGCCAAGGTGCTTGGCCGCGCCTACGTAAAGCAGGTCGACGTTCTGATTGCCCAGTGGTCCCGGGGCCCAGAGCTTCTAGTGTCGACCAAGACCATGGTGTCCTCGTTCCGGAATAACTTGCCGAATCGATTCGAGGAATCCTACGGCGACGCCATGAACCTGAGGGGACGTTTCCCGCTGGTGTCGATGGGCTTCTTGTTCTTACTTCGCTCGACTGTCACTGACGAGCCAGGGACGCTTGACCGAGCTATCGACATGCTGCGCAAACTGCAGCAGGACGTCGATGTTTACGATGCGACGTGCCTTCTCGTTTGCGAATGGGGCGATCCGCCGTCCTTTGGAGGAGTCACGCTGCGCAATGATGTCGTGCCAGATGACCTTAAGGCCAACCGGTTCATTGGCACGTTGATCGAACGCGTCCTGGACCGCACCCCCATCGACATGCATGTGAACGTCCGCGAGGCACGTGACCGCCGGCCCCTGGCCCTCGACGAGGCAGACGAGGCCGGTGATAGCGCGGGGGATTGAAGGACTAACTCCGGTGGGGTCCCACGTTCACTGCACACCGGTTCACGGAGGAGGTGCCCGACTCTGCCCCGGCAGCATCGCCAGTGGTACGCCGCAGGCTTTCCCACTGGCCTCCGTACCCGGCGAATGCTGACCGGGTACGGAGTTGACCACCACCAACGGTGCGTGCTGGTCACGCGCTGCACCCCGGCCCATATCCACCAGATTTGAGCCGGCACATCGCTTACGGGGTTTCATGCATCTGTTCCTCTCGTACACCTTTCCGTGTTGCTTGCCGGACCCGGCCCGTCTGGTAGTTCCAGACCGCCCCGTCGTTGTCAGGACTGCTCCCACCCTTCCCGGCGCTTCCCGGATCAGGCTGTCCTCAGCTTCACCAGCTCGCTGCGACTAGCCAGTGGCGGGGCTCTTTCATCCCCGCCCGGTGTCACACCCCTCAATCAGATTGCTGACCTGGGGCTACAGCACTTCGTGGCGCACACACTCATCCACGTAGACGGCCGCGTCGAGGCGAGCACCTTCGGGTAGGTCGACGCGGGCGGTCGCGGCTCGCTGGCCGTGAAGGCTGGTTCGCGCGCTGGGCGGTCAGCGCGGCGGAGCGGGCTGTGGCTGCAGGCGGAGCGCGAGGGTGGGGCAGGCGGCCGCCGCTCGGCGCGTGAGGGGAAGCAGCTTCGCCGGCACCGGTCCGTCGTGGATCAGGGGATAGCCCCATTCGTCGAGATCGACCAGCTCGGGGAGTAACTCGGCGCAGACGCCGTGTGCGTCGCACGCGATCGGGTTGACGCGTAGCGTCCAGGTCACGCCGACCGCCGCTGCGCCGACGGCAGCATGCTGCCCCCAGGGGCACAACGATCGCCCCGGAGGTGGCGTTGCACCTCGGCGTCGAAGACCTGCAAGGTGCTGCGCACGAGTCGAGCGACACCGTCCGGGTGCTGACAGGCGCCGCGTCGCTCCACCCGGGTCAGCCAATGCCGGAGGCGATGAACCAGCTCGCGATCGGCCCGGCCGGCGGCGAGGGCGTCCAACGCCCCGGCGATGGCGGGCAGCCCGTTGACGCACGGGCCGCATTGACCAGCATTCTGATCCGCGAGCCAGGTCACGATCCGCGCGGTGTCGGCCAGCCCGCACCCGCCGCGGGGCAGCGCGAGAATGACGCCGGCCCCTAGGGCGGCGCCGGCCGCGCGGAGGGTTTCGGGGGCGATCTCGAGGTCGCCAGCATCCGGCATGGGCAGCCAGCTGCCGAAGTAGCCGCCGAGGAGCACCGCCGCCAGACCGCCCGCTCCCGCGTCGTCGAGGACGGTGCCGAGTCGGGTGCCGTAGGCCACCTCCTGCACCGCTGGACGGGCCACCGCGCCGCCGACGGTCAGCAGGACGCTCCCCGGCGCCTCCGGCGTTCCCACCTCGGCGTACCAGCGCTCGCCGTAGCGGGCGAGGAGCGCGAGCTGCGCGAGGGTCTCGACGTTGCTGACCAGTGTCGGGCGCCCCCGGACCCCTCGTTCCGATGGTCGTGGCGGCGTGAAAGTAGGCAGTGCCGGTCCGCCGCCCAGCCAGCCGATCAGCGCTGTCTCCTGGCTGGCGACGTAGCGGCCCGGCACCTCATGCACCTGGATGAACACCGGGTCGACACCGGCCCGGCCGCGTTCGGCGACGGCATGGGTCACGACGGCCACCGCAGGTCCCGGGTGCACGCAGACGTGCACGGTGTCCGCCCCGACGGCGTCGGCGGCCAGCACCGCTCCATCGAGAACGAGATGGGGGACCCGGCCGAGGAGCGTCCGGTCCTTGCGGCTGGCGGGTTCTCCTTCGGCGCCGTTGGCTACGACGACGGCCGGGCCACGCGGCTGGGTCGCGACCGCGCGGAGCTTCGTCGCGAGCGGGAATCCCGCGCCGCCTCGACCGGTCAGCCTGGCTCGCGCCGCGGTGTCGGCGAGCAACATAGGGCCGCGCGGACCGCCGAATCCGCGCAGGGGCAGGCTGCCGTACCGGGCGCGATGCTCGACGTGACCGACCGGGTGGTCGGCGACCATTTCCAACAGGCGCACGGCACCGGTCGGAGGGACACTGTTGCTCACTCGCCACCCTCCTGGGCGTTGGCGTTGGAGATCGTGACGGTGCCCTGGACGGTGCTGCCCTCGATGTTGAGCTGGAGGCCCAGCAGGACCCCGGCCCCGGCATCGTCGGTCAGCGACGCGTCGAGGGTGCGGCCGGACAGTGCCACCACGTGGCCCTGGTATCCCGTTCCGGCGATGTCGAGTTGGACCTGGCTTCCGGTCATCGCGACACCACCGTTGTCCAGCGCCTGGCCCTCCAGGGTGATCGAGAGTCGGCCGGTGGGTGCACCCCGCACGGTGCCGCCAATCTGCACCGTGCTCGTGCCGTCCGAATGATCGTCTTGCCGGATCGTCCCGGCGAGGAATCCGCTGTACGGCAGGACGAGCGTCCCCGGTGACGCCGCGCCAGCACCAGCACCAGCACCAGCACCTGAGGGCGCCGCCGCGGTGGTGACCGACCGGGCCAGCAATGCCGTCGGAGTTCCGGCTCGCTGCGCCCAGCCGGGTTGCAGCGGGCCGGCCAACGCGAAGCCCCCGAGCGCCGCCGCCACGGCTACTCCCGCGACCGCGCTCAGCACGCGAACCGCGGCGGGTCGGGCCCGATCCCGCAGCAGCCGCCAGGCCAGGCCGGCGACCACGGCCCCGACGCACCCCCAGGTGATCGCCTGGGCCCAGCCGGGCCGTGTGTCGCTCCCCGTGCCCAGTCCGTGCAGGACCGCGACTGGCCAGCATGCGTACGCCAGCCAATGCACCCCCCGCCACATCCGATGGCCGATCCGCAATCGCAGCAGGCTGGTGGCGATCAGCGCGAGCAGGAGGTCGCTGGCGAGTGCGCCGAAGCCGAGCCAGAGCGGCCGGTAACTGCCGGTGAACGGGATCACGGCGTTGAGCCAACGGATCGGAGCGAAGGGGTCGGATACCGCGCTGATCACGTGAATGGCAACTAGCACGACCGTGAGCAGGGACAAGTTGCGATGAAGGTCGGATGTGACGAACCGGGGCCAGCCGGGCCGGCTCCACCGACCGGCCACCACCAGACCGAGGACTAGGACAGCAGTCAAGAGCAGCAGCGCGACAAGTCCGCTGCCGCGGGTTAGGTACCACAGGGCGCGGGGGTTTCCGGCGAACCCCAGTGCGGAGCTCACGCCGGTCCTTCCGCGGGCCAGCCGCCCACGAGGCGCACGGACCCGTCGGTACCGACCAGGCGAGCGGGTAGTCGCCGCTCGGCGAGCCAGCGTTCCGCGCCCTTGCCGCGAACGATGGCTGCCGTGCTCGCCGTATTGGCGTCCAGGCAGGTAGCGGCGGCGACGCTGACCGTGCGCCAGGGGCCGCTGGTTGGGAGCCCGGTCATGGGGTCGACGAGGTGATGTACCCACCGGTCGCCGCGCCGCCAGCGTCGGGTCACCGTGCTGGACGTGGCGAGCCCCCCGCCGGCCAGGGTGACCCGGGGGGATGGGTCACCCTGGCCGGTGGGCCCATGGGCGGCGTGTTCGTCCGCGATCGCCACCACCCAGCCGCCGGTGGGGGGCGGCCCGGCCACGGCGATGTCGCCGCCGAGGCTTACCAGCACCCCGCCACCGACGGCCCGGGCGGCAGTTGCGGCCGCTCGGTCCGCCGCCCACGCTTTTGCGGTCGCGCCCAGGTCGAGCGTCATCCCCGCCGGGAGGCGGATCAGACCGGCATCGCAGTCGAGTTCGATGCTGCGCCAGCTCGTGGCCCGACAGATCGGGTTGACCGGCGGACCGTCAGCGTCGAGCGTCGGGAAGCTCCGGTCGTAGCCGAGCGATACGAGCTGCCCGCCGACGGTCGGATCCACGGCGCCGTCGGTGAGGCGGGCGGCGCGCAGCGCGGCTGCGAGCAGATCCGCGAGGAGGGGACTCAGCGGCTGCCATTGCCCGGCGCGGCGGGACAGCCGGTTCAATTCGGAGTCCGGGCGGAATCGGCTCGCCGCCCGGTCGACGGCGTCTAGGACGGACTCCACGGCCACCCGGGCCGGCCCGAGCGCACCCGGTGCCGTCATGGCAAGGGTGGCGCTGGTCGTCCACACGTCCCACGAGGCGAGCGTGTGCGTCGCCGCGCGCGGCGACGTTTCGACCGGTGGTGCGGTCGGCATCACGATCCGCCGGAGGTGACAACCGGGGGGTAGGAGTTTGTCGCCGGGCCCGGCTGCTGCGCCGGCGGCTGCAGGTCCGGGGTCTGGGCCTGCGACGGCGATTGGGTCACCGCCGTGTTCGGTTGGTTCGCGGTGCCGGCCGCGTGGCTGCCGGCGGGCGTTCCCGACCGGCCCGGCAGGGCCGCGGCCGCCGCCGCGCTGGTCACACCGACGGCGGTGAGGCCGCCAACCACGGCCCACCGGGTGAGCCGCGCTACCCGCGCCTGCCCCGCGGCCCGCTCCTTGATCCTGGCCGCAGCCGGTGCCGTCCCTTCCGCCATGCTGCCACCGCCCATTCTTCGCTCGCGAACGCTTCGCTTCGAAGCTAAGGTCGCTGGCCTCCACCCACACCCCGCTCGCCGCCAACGGACGGTCAACGTTCGGTGATTTTCCCTACCGGTCGGCTCCGGGTGCGAATCCGCCGGCTAGGCGAGGACCGTGACGAAGTCGCGACTCCAACCGAGCAGGTATTGCCCGGCCGGGCGCCACTGCCCGGGTAGCGCTGAGGTGAGCGGGCCGCCCGGTACCCGAGCCACATCCAACTGGACCCACTCCGGGTTGATGTCGAGCTCCATGCCGGTGCGCACGTGGACGTCAGCCAGGGCGGCAGCCAGGTCCTGGGGCGTCGCCGACATGCTTGCGGCAAAGACGATATGCCCGGAGGCGTCCTCGCCGAGGGCGCTGCGCGCGACATATTCACGGTCGCCCAGGGTGGCACCCCACCCCTGCCAGTTGGCGGCACTTGCGCTCGGCTGCCCGTCGAGAACCAACGGCGGCAGGTTCTGCCGAACGCTCCACACCGCCTCCCCCGGCCGCGGCAGTCCCGAGCCCCAGACGCCCACGTCGGCCCGGCCGGAACGGTCGATGACCAGGCTGGCCAGTCCGGGCAGGAGGCGAGCCACGACGTGGCCCTCCTGCTCGTAGCCGCCCGCGCCGGCGGACAGTTTGAACCCGCCGTTGAACGCGGAGATGAGCCGGCGCCGCTCGCTGGTCGAGACCGCAGGGCCGGCCTCGACCAACTGCAATGCGCCGGAGCCCGGGTCTTGGCTGCCGCTGTGCAGGACAAAGCGCGGAGAGCCGCGGAAGACCGCCAGTGTGATCAGCGCGCCATCGGTGGTGCGG
This sequence comes from Mycobacteriales bacterium, assembly GCA_035533475.1. Lineage (NCBI taxonomy): Bacteria > Bacillati > Actinomycetota > Actinomycetes > Mycobacteriales > Mycobacteriales bacterium. Next base: position 17,235 of record DATLTS010000019.1, read on the forward strand.
ACGTCCGAGACGACAACGTTCGCGGCCGCCACGAGAGGCGGTGGCGACGCGCGGGGCCGGTGAGTCACGGTTTGCCGTGGCGCCGGAGCAACCGTCGGGCTGGGCGGGTGCGGAGCCCGGCTGGGCGCGGCGACCGGCACTGCCGGTGCGGAGCACCCGGTGGCGAGCCCGATCGCGAACACCGCGATCGCCGCGGCGACCCGCCGATGCGATCCTCGCCGGCAATTCGGGAGCGCCGACCCCACGGGGCGCGACGGCTGGGGTCGCCTGCTCCGGATCCAGAGCCCGTGGAGTGTCACCCCGCCAGACTTTCTGGCTGCGGGTAAAGCCAGGGGCTACAGCTTGCCAAGCCCGGGCCAAACAGCGGATTGCGTCAACGGACCCTCCGGCCGGATCGCCGTGATGCCACCCGGGGATCCGTTGCCGCGGAGATGCTGACCTCTCACAGACAGGAATAGACAGCTCTAACGAGCCCCTCTGCCCGACCGTCCCTGCCCAGCCTCATCCGATTCATGGCGTAGCCGAATCCGAGGTGGTGGACCGGGTCGGCGAAACCCAGCGAACCGCCGGCGCCGGGATGACCGAATGCGCCGGGCGGGGCGGCGGCGCCGATCATCGGGGGGAGCGCGAAGCCCGCACCGAACCGGGACGGTTGCAGGGTGACCAGGTCGGTGCCGTCGCTGCGCACGACGGTCGCCGCGGCCACCGTCTCCGGGCGCAGCAGCCGGACCCCGTCGACTTCGCCGACCGTCGCCGCGTACATCCGGGCCATCGCCCGGGCGCTGGCGACGCCGTTCGACGAGGGTAGTTCCGCGGCGTGGTACGGCCTGGTGTTCCATCGCTGGTCGTAGTTGAACAGGGCACTCGGGCCGGTCATGACCCGGGTGAGCAGGCTGTCCGGGTCGAGGGCCGCGGCGACGGTGCGCAGCCACGGGGCCGGCAGGTGCCCGGTGAGCAGCCGCCCGGCCGGCATCAGGCCCGGAATCCGGGCGGCCGCGTGCGCGACCGCGAGCGGTCCGGTCGGCAGCCGCGGTGGGACGAGTTCGGCCAGCCGGGGTTCGACGTCGGCCGGCAGCCCGATCCAGAAGTCGAGGCCGAGCGGGTCGGCGACCTCGGTGGCGAAGAAGGCGCCGACCGGGTTCCCGGTGATCCGGCGGATCAGCTCGCCGAGGATCCAGCCGAAGGTTCGGGCGTGGTAGCCGTGCGCGCTGCCCGGCGGCCAGACCGGACGCTGCGCGGCGACCGCGGCGGCGACACCGTGCCAGCCGACGACGTCGTCGAGGCTGACCGCCGCGTCCACGACCGGCACGGCCGCCCGGTGCGCGAGCACCGCCGACACCGGGATCGCCGCCTTGCCGGCCGCGGCGAACGCCGGCCAGTATTCGGCGACCGGCGCCTCCAGATCGAGCTCGCCCCGCTCGGCCAGCCGGTGGATGCAGATCGCGGTCGCGCCCTTGGTGGAGGAGAACACGACCACCGGGGTGTCGGCTTCCCACGCGCGGTCGCCGCCGGGCTCGGCCCGCCCGGCCCACAGGTCCACGACCGGCCGGCCGTCGCGGTAGACACAGCAGGCGGCCCCGAGGTCACCGGAGCGGAAGTTCGCGGCGAAGGCATCCCGCACCGGCTCGAAGCCGGGGGCGGTGTCGCCCCGGATCGGCGTCGCCGGGCCGGTCACCCCCCGGCCACCGGGATCTTCCGGCCGGCCAGCCAGCTGAGCACCGACAACGCCTGCGGGACGGTCCAGCTGACTACCGGGTCCGGGTGGGCCAGGTCGTTGCGTCCCTGCGGGCTCAGGGCGCCGACCAGTGGGCCGGGCGGCACCGCTCCGAGCGTGTCCGGTGCGGCGTTCACGACGAACCGCTCGGCGCCGTCCGGGCCGAGGAAGACCAGCACGTTCGAGTGGTCCACGTCGTAGGTCAACGGCCGGTGGGTCAGCCAGTCCAGGGTTGCCGGTTTCGGTTCCGGCGCGCGCGCGACGGCTACCCCGAAGTAGCGCCAGAGCACCGCCGCGTTCGCTGGTGTCTCGGTGAGCAGCACCCAGTCGGCCTGCGGGCCGCCGTAGAGCCGCTGGTAGGCGCGGAGCCGCGCGGGCGTGTCCCGCTCCGGATCGACGCTTATCTCGAGCAGGACCACCCGGGCGCCGAGGGCGGCGGCGGTGACCGCCCGGGCCATCGCCGCGGTGTTCGCCGACGTCAGCGGGCAGACGTCGGTGCAGAGGCTGAGGAAGTCCGCGATCATCACGTCGCGTCCGCCGAACGCGGCGAGGCTGGTCGGCCGGCCGTCCGCGGTGACCAGCGGGAGGTTACGGATCGCGGCCGGCACCGCCGTGTCCACGACGGTGCCGAGCGAGGCGGCCGGCGGACCGGGCCGGCCGGGGGCGCAGCCGGCGAGCAGTCCGGCGACCGCCAGCCCGGCGAGGAGGCGGCGGGTCACGGGCCGTGCGGCCCGACGACGGGGACGGTCAGCCGGAGCAGGCCGCCCGGACGGAACCGGAACGCGACCGCGAGCTGCTGGCCGGCGGCCAGCCCGTTGCGGCTGGTCCCGAGCGAGGGCAGCACCAGCGGGACGTCGTCTTTCGGGCCCAGCACGACGTCGAGCCGCTCCGCCCCGGTGGGGGCGGTGACCGCGACCAGGGTGTCCGGGCCGGTCCCGTGGTTGAGCAACGTCGCGTAGAGCCGGATCGGGGCGCCGGCCGGCGTCGCCGTCACGTAGGCGCTGAAGATCTGTAGGTCGCCCTGGTCGAGGCTGGCCCCGAAGTCGGTGGTGACGTTGCCGGACAGCGTCGGGTTGGCGGCCGGGGCGGCTGGGGCGGCTGGGGCGGCCGGGCCGCAGCCGCCGAGCAGACCGCCGAGCGCCAGCGCGCCGGCCAGGCCTACCCGGGAGCGGCTCATCGCTCCCCCGGGGGGTCGTCGGCGGCCCGTCCGGACAGCCGGGCGAGGTAGGCGTTGTAGGCGGCCAGGTGGGCGTCGTCGTCGACGGTGGCGTGCCGCGCGACCCGGGCGGCCGGCACCCGGGCCAGCCCGGCGTTGGCGGCGTGCTCGGCCAGGGTGTTGCGCCGGGCGGTCTCCAGCCACGCCCCGGCGTTCCCCTCCCGCTGGTCGGTGAGGAAGGACAGAAACACGATGAGGATGAAGCCGAGCATAAGGGCGTCTCCGCCGACCCACATGACCGCGCCGCCGGCGTGCAGGTCGGCGATCAGGCTCGGCCCCCAGGTCCGGCCGGCCCGCGCGTAGGCCGGGAACAGCTCGTGGTTGGTCTGGTTGAGCACCACGCCGACGAAGGTGTCGACCGGCATCGCCACGGCGAGCAGGAGGAACCGGCCGGGCATCGACATCCGCCAGCGGATCGGCTCGGAGCCGAGCAGCGGCAGGAAGAACAGGTATCCCGCGGCCAGGTAGAGCAGGTGCTCGCCGTCGTGGGCCCACGGGTGTTCGAGGGTGAGGTTCATGAGCGAGGTGAGATGCGTGCCGACGATGACCCCGGTGTAGATCACCAGCGCGACCGGCGGGCAGGTGAGGGCGGTGACCAGCCGGGACCGGACCGCGCGCCGGGCCCAGCGGTGGACCGGATTGCCCCAGGCGTGCATGAGCAGGATCACCGGCCGGCCGGCCACGAGCAGCGCCGGCGCGACCATGACGAGAAGCAGGTGCTGAACCATGTGCACCCAGAACAGCGTGTCGTCGTATACCCCGATGCTGCTCTGGGTGGCGAGCGCGATGGTGGCGAGCCCGGCGAGGAAGCTGGCGCTGCGCAGTACCGGCCAGGGCCGGGCCGGGTGGCGGCGGCGGACGCGGACCGCGCCGATCAGGTAGCCGATCGCGGCGACGGCGAGGATCGCCGACACTTGCGGGGCGAACTGCCAGGAGGTCAGCGCCGTGTGCCCGGTGAGCGGAGCGATCGCCGGCATGGTTGCAGACTCGCACAGCGGTCGCGCCGCTCAACCAGCGGCGCTACCCGACGGCGTAGGTGACGCGGTTGGTGACGCCGAAGGTGACGCCGAAGGTGACGCAGTCGGTCGGACGGAGCGGCGGGGGCTCGGGGACGTCGTCGGTCGGGTGACGACCGCCCGGGTTACGGCCGGCCGGTCGAGGTGGATCGGCAGCAGGCCGCGCTCCCGCCAGATCGGCAGCACGGTGGCCAGCGCGCGGACCGTCTCGCTGCGGTCCCCCCCGCCGTCATGGCACAGCACGATGTCGCCGGGCCGGACCCGGAGCAGCGCCCGGATGATCTGGCTGGTGCCGGGCCTGGCCCAGTCCCGCGGATCGACGTCCCAGTCCAGCGGGAGCAGGCCCACCGCGGCGGTGGCCCGCAGGACCAGTGGTGACCAGTCCCCGCCGGGCGCCCGGAACAGCCGCGGCGTCCGCCCGGTCGCGGTGCGGATCGCCCGCTGGGCGACCCGGATCTCGGCCAGCATGGTGTGCGCCGGAAGCAGGTTGAAGGGCTGCCGGTGGTCCTGCGAGTGGTTGACCAGTCCGTGCCCGGCGGTGGCCACCGCGCGGGCGAGCGCGGGGTAGGCGTCGACGTGGACACCGACCATGCAGAAGTTCGCGGCGGTGGCGTTGCGGGCGAGCACGGCCAGGACCTCCGGCGTCCAGCTGCTCGGCCCGTCGTCGATGGTTAGCCCGATCGCGTTGGCCGGTGCGTTGGGCACCAGCTGACGCACCCGGTAGGCGGGGGAGGACCAGACCCGGACCCGCGGGGGCGGCAGCCCTTCGGATGCGACGGTCGGCTCCGCACGCGGGGTCGGGGTGGCGGTCCGGGTCGGCTCCGGTGGCGTGGGGAGCGGCGGGGTCGCCACGGGCCGGGCGGCGAGGGGGGCCGGATGGCCGAGGAGCCGGTCGGCGGCGACGCCGCAGGCGCTGCCGGCCCCGGCCGCGCCGACCCCCAGCAGGATGTGCAGCAGTCCCCGCCGGGACACCCCGCCGCTCGCCTGGTCGCGCACAGCTACCGCTTCCCGATCGCCGTGGAGCCGTCGTTGCTGGGACGCCGGAGCGAAGGCGATGGTTGACGGCCCGATCGTCCGGCCACGGCCACTTTAACCCGCTTTCGGCGGTTATCGCCGCGCGACCGCCAGCAGCGCGACGTCGTCGCTGCGGTCCTCGCCGGCGAGGGCCGCGAGGATCGCATCGCAGACGAGCTCCGGATCGCTGGTGCCGGCCGAGACGGCCGCGGTCACCAGCCTTCGGGTCCCCAGTTCGATGTCCTGGGTGCGGTCCTCGACCAGGCCGTCGGTGTAGCTGACGAGAACCGCGCCCGGGCTCAGGGTGCCCGACCACTCGACGGCGGGGAGCGGGGGGGCGCCGAACGGCGCCGCGGGGTCGAGCGGGAGCAACTCCGCCCATCCGCTGTGCACCACGAGCGGCGGCGGATGCCCGGCCGAGGCCACCCGTAGCGCCCCGGTTCTCGGATCCAGGAACGCGAACAGGGCGGTCGCGATCCGGTCCACCCCGAGCAGGTCCCAGCTCTCCTGGATCCTTGCGATGAGGTCGGCCGGGCCGCTCGCCCGGCCGATCAGTGCCCGGCTGGCGCTACGCAGCTGACCCATGGTCGCCGCCGCAACCAGGTCGTGCCCACCGACGTCGCCGACGGCGAGTGCCACCTCCCCGGACGGCAGTCGGAGCAGGTCGTAGAAGTCTCCGCCGACCTCCGCGTCGCGCGTGCCCGGCACGTAGCGGAACGCGATGTCGAGGTCGGGGACGGCGGGCAGCCCGCTGGGAAGCAGGCTGGACTGAAGGGTGTGCGAAGCCCGGTGCGCCTGGTCGTAGCGGCGGGCCTTCGCGACGACGAGGGCGACCCGGCCGGCGAGGTCCTCGGCGAGCGCGAGGTCGGCCGGCCCGAACCTTCGCTCCGACCCGGCGGAGACGAGGGTGACGCTGCCGAGCGCCTGGCCGTCGGCGACCAGCGGCACCGTCATGTAGCTGGTGAACCCGAGCGCCTTGACCAGTTCGAAGTGGCGCTCGTCGAGGGTGGTGGCGTGGAGGAACTCGTCGCTCATCTCGGCCGACCAGCGCGACCGTCCGGTCGCCATCGCGTCGACGCTCGGGTGCTGCCCGTCCGGTTGCGGGGGGTAGCGGCGGCGCAGCTCCTCGACCAGCGGCTGGCGTGCCGGGTCGGCGTGCCGGGCGGCCATCCGGACCAGCCGGCGGTTGTCGTCGACGACGTCGATGAGGCACAGGTCGCCGAGGGTCGGCACGGCGACACCCGCCAGCCGCTCGAGGGTCTCGGCGTAGCCGGAGGCCCGGGCGAGAACGTCGGACGCCTGGAGCAGGAACGACTGGGAGCGCTGCACCTCGCGCAACCGCTCCTCGGCCCGCACCCGCTGGAGGAACTGGCCGAGCTGACGGCCGATCCCGGTGAGCAGCTCGAGCAGCTGGGGCTCGATCGCCGCGTCGTCGGCGGCGAACAGCTCGACGACACCGAGGACCTCGGTCCGCGCGACGAGGGGGAACGCCAGCCCCTGCCGCATCCCGCTGGCCCGCAGCACGTCGGCGCGGCGCAGGACCGGCGGGCCGTCGTCGATCAGCGTCGCGACCGTGGCGCCGCGCTGCCAACAAGTGCCGGGCAGCCCTTCGCCGAGTCCCATGCTCCACGCCCGGCAGGCCGCCTCGAACGCCTCGATCGAGCGGCCGCCGACCCCCCAGACATCGGCGCAGGACAACCGTTCGGTGGTGTCGTCGACCAGCCACAGCCCGGCGATGTCCCAGTCGAGGTTGGCGCACAGCGTCGGCAGGACGTGGCCGTAGGCCTCCTCCACCCCGGCGGCGGCCTGGAGCCGGGCGGCAACCTCGACGCTGGCCCGGACGTAGCGGGTGAGGTCGACCTGGCGTTCCAGGGCCACGCGGTCGGCGACGTCGCGCAGCGACGCCACCACGGCGAAGCCGGAGTCGGCGGGCTCGCCGAGGGTCTCCAGCGCGAGGTCGACGTCGAGTTCGCTGCCGTCGGCGCGGAGCAGTGAAACGCGGAGCGCCGGCCCACCGACCAGCTTGCCTATTCCCTCCTCGACGAGCCTCCGGTACCCCTCGCGGTGCCGGGCCCGGAACCGTTCCGGGATGAGGTCGGCCACCGGCCGGCCGAGCAGGCCCTCCGGGTCGGCCGCGGCCAGTCGGCCGGCCGCGCGGTTCATCAGCACGATCCGGCCGTCCCGGTCCGCCACGATGACACCGTCGGCGAGCTGGTCGAGCAGCCGCGCGGTGTCGAGATCGCCGGTGGCGATCGGGGACGGGGGGGCCACCGACTCACCGTAGGTCACGGGCACCGCCGCGGCCGGGGATCACCCGAATGGCCGAAGATCTGTTCCGGCAAGCGTTCGCGTGGTACTGTTCGCCTCGGTTGCAGTTGCAGTTCCTCGAACGTTCTTGAACGCCCGCGGAGCCGGACAGCGGGCGTTTTTCTGTTCCCAGCACCGACGGGAGCGATACACCGAGCGACCCGAGGTCCGCACAGTGCGGTCCTCGCCTCCACCGTAGGGAGAATTGGAAATGGCACAGGGCACCGTCAAGTGGTTCAACGCCGAGAAGGGGTTCGGTTTCATCGCGCAGGACGGCGGCGGGGCCGACGTCTTCGTGCACTACTCGGCGATCGCGGCTGACGGATACCGCAGCCTCGACGAGAACCAGCGCGTCGAGTTCGAGATCACGCAGGGCCAGAAGGGCCCGCAGGCCGAGCAGGTTCGGCCGATCTGACCTGAGCGTCGCCCGAAGGCCCGTCGCCTCGCGGTGGCGGGCCTTCGTCGTTGCTACTCGTACTCGACTGTGACCCGAGCCGACGTCGGGTGGGCCTGGCAGGTCAGGACCACGCCATGCTCGACCTCGTCCGGTTCGAGCGCGTAGTTGCGGTCCAGCTCTACGCTTCCGTCGACGAGTCGGGCACGGCAGGTCCCGCACACGCCGCTCTTGCATGCGTAGGGGGCGTCGGGGCGCACGGCGAGCAGCGCGTCGAGGATCGATGGGCCGTCGTAGTCGACGTCGACGACGGTGGCCCGGCCGGCGAGGACCGCGGTCACGGTGGACGCGGAGCCGTCCGCCCGGACGACCCGGGCCGGCCGGACCGGTTCGCCGTCGACGTGGAACAGCTCGAGGTGGACTTTCGCCGCGCTCACCCCGGCCTCGAGCAGGGTGTCCCGCACCGCCATCACCATGCCGAACGGGCCGCAGAGGAACCATTCGTCTACGTCGTCGGGGGCGACGACACCGGCGAGGAGCCGGCGCATCTTCTCCGGGTCGATCCGGCCGGTCAGCAGGTCGGCCTGCTGCGGCTCGCGGGAGAGCACGTGGACCAGCTGGAGCCGGGCGGGGTAGCGGTCCTTCAGGTCGGCCAGCTCCTCGAGGAACATGACGTCCCGGCTGGTCCGGTTGCCGTAGACCAAGGTGAAGCGGCTGGCCGGCTCCGCCTCGAGGACGGTCGTGAGGATGGACAGCACCGGGGTGATCCCGCTGCCGGCGGCGACCGCCGCGCAGTGCCGGCCGGCCGCGGGGTCGAGCCGGGGGGTGAAGCTCCCGGCGGGGGTCATCACGTCGACCTCCATTCCGACCCGCAGGCTCTGCTGCGCCCAGCCGGAGAACTGACCGCCGTCGAGCCGCTTGACCGCGACCCGCAGCGGTCCGGAGACGGCGCTGCTGCAGATCGAGTAGGTCCGGCGCAGTTCCGTGCCGTCGAGGATCCGGCGCAGGGTGAGGTGCTGACCGGGCGCGAAGCGGAACGCTTCCCGCAACCCGGCGGGCACGTCGAAGGTGACCGCGATCGCGTCGTCGGTGAGGGGTTCGACCTCGGCGACCCGCAGCGGATGGAACGGGTGCAGCGTGGCGACGCTCACAGTGACTTGAAGTGGTCGAAGGGCTCCGCGCAGGACGCGCAGCTGTACAGGGCCTTGCACGCGGTCGAGGAGAACCGGCTGCGCAGCCTGGTGTCGGTCGAGCCGCACTGCGGGCAGCGGACCCCCAGCTCGACGAGCACCGGCCCGCCGGGTGGTGCGATGCCGAAGTCGGCGAGCTTGCGCCGGCCGGCCTCCGACATCCAGTCGGTGGACCAGGCGGGGGCGAGGACGGTGCGGACCGTGGCGCCGTGGATCCCGTGCGCCTCGAGGACGCCGGCGACGTCGGCGCGGATGGCGTCCATCGCCGGGCAGCCGGAGTAGGTGGGCGTGATGTCCACCTCGACCAGGTCGCCGGGGCCGATCCGGACGTCGCGGAGGATCCCGAGATCGGCGATGGTGAGGACCGGGATCTCCGGGTCGGTGACCGCGTCGAGCAGGTCGCGAACCTCGGCGACGGCCGGTGTCACCAGCTCGCTCCCGGGTGCGAGCGGTGCAGGTGCTGGAGCTCGGCCAGCAGGTAGCCGAACGCCTCGGTGTGCTGTCCACGCCGGCCGCCGGTGGGGGCCCAGGTGTTCTCCGGCACGGCGAGGGTGGCCTTGCCGAGCAGCGGGAGAACCACATCGGCCCAGCCGTCGCGGAGCGAGCCCGGCGCCGGTGCGAGCCCGGCGCCGGCCAGCCGGGCGGTCAACGAGTCGTCCTCGAACAGTTCGTGGTGATAGGGCCAGGTCGCCTCGAGTGCGGCCTGGGTCCGGGCGTGGCTTTCCTCGGTCCCGTCGCCGAGCCGGCGCACCCACGCCTCGGCGTGGTCGCGGTGGTAGTCGACCTCCTTGACCGCCTTGCCGGCGATCGCGGCCAAGGTCGGGTCGGCCGAGTCGACGAGCCGGCGGTAGAGCTCGCACTGGTAGGCGGAGAACAGGAGCTGGCGCACCATGGTCACGGCGAAGTCACCGTTCGCCAGCTCCACGAGCGCGACGTTGCGGAATTCGGCTTCGTCGCGCAGGTAGGCGAGGTCGTCCTCGTCGCGACGCCGGCCCTCCCGGGCCCCGGCGTAGCTCAGCAGGGTCCGGGCCTGGCCGAGCAGGTCGAGGGCGATGTTCATCAGGGCGACGTCTTCTTCGATCTGCGGGGACCGGGCGGCCCATTCGCTCAACCGCTGGGCGAGGATCAGCGCGTCGTCGCCGATCCGCAGGCCGTACTCCGCGATGTCGGCGTCCACGGTGACCGGCTCGGAGCTCACAGGTGCTCGACCTCGGGCGGCAGCTCGTAGAAAGTCGGGTAGCGGTAGACCTTGTCCGCGGCCGGGTCGAAGAACGGGTCCTTCTCCGCCGGGGAGCTGGCGGTGATCCCGTCGGAGCGGACCACCCAGATGCTCACCCCCTCCTGCCGGCGGGTGTAGAGATCGCGGGCGTTGGTGAGCGCGAGGCGGGCGTCCGGGGCGTGCAGGCTGCCGACGTGAGTGTGCGACAGGCCGCGCCGGCTGCGGATGAACACCTCCCACAGCGGCCACTCGGTGCTCATCGGGGCGGCGTCGGGTGCTTCTCGGCGTAGGCCACGGCGGCGGCCCGGACCCAGGCGCCGTCCTCGTGGGCCTGGACCCGGGTGGCGAGGCGCGCCCGGTTGCACGGACCGTTGCCGCGCAGCACCTCGCGGAACTCGGTCCAGTCGATCTCGCCGAAGTCGTAGTGCCCACGCTCGGGGTTCCAGCGCAGCTCCGGGTCCGGCAGCGACAGCCCGAGCACGGCGGCCTGCGGAACGCACATGTCCACGAAGCGCGCCCGCAGCTCGTCGTTGGAGAAGCGCTTGATCCGCCACCCCATCGACTGGGCGGAGTTCGGCGACTCGTCGTCGGACGGCCCGAACATCATCAGCGACGGCCACCACCAGCGGTCGACTGCGGCCTGGGCCATCTCGTGCTGGGCGGGCGTGCCGCGCGACATCGTGAGCAGCGACTCGAAGCCCTGCCGCTGGTGGAAGCTCTCCTCCTTGCAGATCCGCGCCATCGCCCGCCCGTACGGCCCGTACGAGCAGCGGGTCAGCGGGATCTGGTTGGTGATCGCGGCGCCGTCGACGAGCCAGCCGATCGCGGCGACGTCCGCCCAGGTCGGGGTGGGGTAGTTGAAGATGGACGAGTACCGCTGCCGGCCGGCGTGCAGCAGGTCGAGCAGCTCGTCGCGGCCGACCCCGAGGGTCTCGGCCGCGCAGTAGAGATACAGCCCGTGCCCGGCCTCGTCCTGGACCTTCGCGAGCAGGATCGCCTTGCGCCGCAGCGAGGGCGCGCGGGTCAGCCAATTGCCCTCCGGCTGCATCCCGATGATCTCGGAATGGGCGTGCTGGGCGATCTGGCGGATCAGCGCCTGGCGGTAGGCCGGCGGCATCCAGTCCCGCGGCTCGATCCGAGACTCGGCCTCCAGCGCGGCCACGAAACCGGCCTCCAGCTCGGTCACCGCTCACCCTCCCCGGGGCGTCTCGAACGAACGTTCGGTTGAGAGTTTAGGTGCCCGCCGGTCGGCGGTCAACGGTCAGACCGCCTCGACGAGCATCGCCGCGCCCTGCCCGACCCCGACGCAGAGGGTGGCCAGCCCACGGTCGATCCCGTCGCGCTCCATCCGGCCGAGCAGGGTCACCAGCAGCCGGGCGCCGCTGGCCCCGAGCGGGTGGCCCAGCGCGATCGCCCCACCGTCGCCGTTCACCGTCGCCGGGTCGAGACCTAGCCGCCGGATACACGCGATTGCCTGCGCGGCGAACGCCTCGTTCAATTCGACCGCGCCGATCGAGCCGAGCTCCCAGCCGCTGCGGGCCAGCGCCTTCTCGGTGGCCGGGACCGGACCGAGGCCCATCAGGTGCGGGGCCACCCCGGCGCTGGTCGAGGCGATCACCCGGGCCCGGGCGAGAAGGCCGTGCTCCGCGACGGCCTGTGCGCTCGCGATGAGGAGGGCGGCGGCACCGTCGTTAAGGGTGCTGGCGTTTCCGGCGGTGACGATCCCGTTTTCCCGGAACGCCGGGGACAGCCGGGCGAGCCGCTCGAGGCTGGTGTCCGGGCGCGGGCCCTCGTCGGCGGTGACCTCCTCGACCGGGACGATCTCCGGGGCGAACCGACCCTCCTTTGTGGCCGCTACCGCGAGCTGGTGGGAGCGCAGCGCGAACGCGTCGCAGTCCGCCCGGCTGATCCCGTCGAGCGCGGCCACCTCCTCGGCCGTCTCGCCCATGGACAGCGTGGCCAGGCCGCCGTCGAGCCCGCGGATCGCCGGGTTGACGAAGCGCCAGCCCAGCGAGGTGTCGGTCAGCTCGCCGGGGCGGCCCCAAGGGGCGGATGGCTTGGCGAGGACCCACGGGGCCCGGGTCATCGACTCGACGCCACCGGCGACGACGACGTCGGCCTCACCGGCCTTGACCATCTGCGCGGCGGTCGCGACCGCGGTGAGCCCGCTCGCGCAGAGCCGGTTGACGGTGAAGCCGGGGACGGTGTCCGGCAGCCCGGCGAGCAGCACGGCCATCCGGGCCACGTTGCGGTTGTCCTCGCCGGCCTGGTTCGCGGCGCCGAGCACCACCTCGTCGATCGCGTCCGGGGCGATCCCGGTCCGCCGCACCAGCTCCCCGACGACGAGGGCAGCCAGGTCGTCGGGACGCACCTGGCTCAGCGCCCCCCCGTAGCGGCCGATCGGGGTGCGCACCCCGCCGACGATGAACGCCTCCATCCGGTCCCCTCCAACGGGTCGGGCCCCCGGGTCAGGGGCGAAGTCCGTCCAGACCGATCCGGACCACGGCATCGGCGATCTCGCCTGCCCGGTGCCGGTCCGGACGCAGCCACTCGACCATCGAATTGATCATCCCGAAGATCAGCCGGGCGACCAGCGCCGGGTCGACGTCGCTGCGCAGGTCACCGTCCGCGGCGGCCTCGGCGACCAGCCCGCTGACGAACCGGTCGAAGGTTCGGCGCTGCTCCAGCGCCCACTGCTCGGTGCCGGTGTTGCCGCGGATCCGCAGCAGCAGCGCGACATAGGGCAGCTCGTCCGCCAGCACCGCGACCTCGCGGCGCAGCACGTACTCGAGCCGGTCGATAGCCCGCCCGGAGCCGGCCCCGGTTTCCGCGGTGACCGCGAATAGCCCGGCGAGGGCGCGTTCGAGGGCGAGGCGGAGCAGCTGCTCCTTGCCCTCGATGTGGTGGTAGAACGACGACTTCGTGATACCGCTGGCCCGGGCCAGATCCTCCATGCTCGTGCCGTCGTAGCCGCGCTCGTTGAAGACCCCGACGGCCACGGCGAGCAGGCTGTCCAGGTCGTAGTGGGCCGGGCGGGCCGGGATGTCCGACATCCGGCCAGTATCGCCCGCAGACGCCGCCCGGTTCGCCGGTAACGTCGGGGCCACGGCGGCGTCCCCCGTTCCGCCCGCCTCCGCCGCCCCGGGAGTCCTCGATGGTCGACCTGCTCCGCAGCTACCTGCGTGACGACTGGTACACAGCGCCGGACGCCGGGACCACCCTGCTCGACGCCGCCACCGGTGACCCCGTCGCCCGGATCTCCGGAACTGGCCTCGACCCAGCCGCGGCGCTCGCGCACGCCCGGTCGGTCGGGGGTCCGGCGCTGCGCCGGCTGAGCTTCCACGAGCGCGCCGGCATCCTCAAGGCCCTGGCCGGTTACCTCAACGAGCGGCGCGAGGCGTCCTACTACCCGCTGTCCAGCGCGACCGGCGCGACCGCCGGTGACTCGGTCTTCGACGTCGACGGCGGCATCGGTGTGCTGTTCGCGTATGCGAGCCGCGGCCGGCGGGAGCTGCCGAACGCGTCGATCTACCTCGACGGCGCCGCGGAGCCGATCGGCCGCGGCGGTGGGTTCGCCGGGCAGCACGTCTACACCCCACGCCGCGGTGCCGCGGTCTGCATCAACGCCTTCAACTTCCCGGTCTGGGGGATGCTCGAGAAGTTCGCGCCGGCGTTCCTCGCCGGCGTCCCGGTCATCGTCAAGCCGGCCAGCCAGACCGCCTACCTCGCCGAGCGCGTCTTCGCCGACATGATCGCCTCCGGATTGCTCCCGGCCGGCTCGGCGCAACTCATCTGCGGTGGCGTGGGATCCCTGTTCGCGCACCTCGACGGCCAGGACACGGTCGCGTTCACCGGCTCGGCCGCTACCGCCGCCACTCTGCGCCGGCATCCGACGGTGCTCGCCCACTCGGTGCGCTTCACCACGGAGGCGGACTCGCTGAACTGTTCGATCCTCGGTCCGGATGCCACCCCCGGCACCGCGGAGTTCGACCTCTACCTCGGCGAGGTGGTGCGCGAGATGACGGTCAAGGCCGGCCAGAAGTGCACCGCGATCCGCCGGGCGATCGTGCCCGCCGAGCGGATCGGCGACGTCGTGGAGGCGCTCGCCGAGCGGCTGGCCCGGGTCCGGGTCGGTGACCCGCGCGACCCGGAGACGACGATGGGACCCCTGGCCAGCCGGGCTCAGCTCGAGGAGGTCCGCCGGGCGCTCGGCGAACTGTCGTCCGCGGCTTCGGTCGTCGTCGGGGGGGCCGACGCATCGAGCCCCGGTGGGGACCCGGACGTCGGCGCGTTCCTTGCGCCGACCCTGCTGCGGGCCACCGATCCGGGGGCTGGCGCGGTGCACGGGGTGGAGGTGTTCGGGCCGGTGGCGACCGTGCTCGGCTACGACGGGGTCGACGACGCGGCGGCGCTGGCGGCGGCCGGGGCGGGCAGCCTGGTCGGATCGATCGTCACTCACGATCCGGCCTTCGCCCGTGCGATCGTCCTCGCCACGGCGGCGTTCCACGGCCGGATGCTGGTCCTCGACCGCGACAGCGCCGCCGAGTCCACCGGCCATGGCTCCCCGCTGCCGATGCTCGTGCACGGCGGCCCCGGCCGGGCCGGCGGTGGGGAGGAACTGGGCGGGATCCGGGGGGTGCTGCACTACATGGCGCGCAGCGCGCTGCAGGGGTCGCCGGCGATGCTCGCCGCGATCACCGACCGGTGGTTGCCGGGCGCGCCGCGGCTGCGAGACGCGACGCACCCGTTCCGCAAGAACCTCGAACAGCTGCGGATCGGGGAGACGCTGGTAACTGCCGCGCGGACCATTACCCTCGAGGACATCGAACGATTCGCCGACCTGTCCGGTGACCACTTCTACGCGCACATGGACGAGGCCGCGGCGTCGGCGAACCCGCTGTTCGGGGGCCGGGTCGCGCACGGCTACCTCGTGGTGAGCGCCGCTGCGGGCCTGTTCGTCGACCCCGACCCGGGCCCGGTGCTCGCCAACTATGGCCTGGAGAACCTGCGTTTCCTGACCCCGGTGTACCCGGGGGACACGCTGACGGTGACGCTGACCTGCAAGGACAAGCGGCCGCGCCAGAACGAGAACTACGGCGAGGTCCGCTGGGACGTCGTGGTCGCCAACCAGGAGGGTAAACCGGTGGCGAGCTACGACGTGCTCACCCTGGTCGCGAAGGGCTGACCCGGCTCAGCCGTCGTGCCAGGCCCGGACGATGTTCGGCGGATAGTCGAGCTCGCGGACCACCCGGGCCGGGTTCCCGGCGATCAGGCTGTCGGCGGGCATGCTGCGGCTGACCACCGCGCCGGCGGCGACCACGCAGCGGGAGCCGATCGACACCCCGGGCAGCACGATCGCGCGGGCCCCGATCCAGGTACCGTCGCCGATCCGGATCGGCTCGCTGCGCGCCGGCCGGCCGGCGACGCCGTGGCTGTCGGTGTCGGTGATGTAGGCCTCGTTCGCGATCGCCACGTCGTCGCCGACGCTGACCTCGAGCACCGAGAACAGCACCACGCCGCTGTTGATGAACACCCGGTCGCCGATTCGGATCTTGCCCCAGCCGCTGATCAGCGTCCGCCGGTAGCCCGACCAGATCTTGAAGTGGTCGCCGATCGTCAGATCGGTCGCCTCGACGGTCGGCCTTCCGACGATCGTGGCCTGCTGGCCGACCTTCGCGTGCCGAAGCCGCCACTGGGCGTTCGCCCGCTGCCGCCCGTAGGCGTAGTAGAACCGGGCCTCGCCGATCCGCTGGGTTACCCGTGGGTGCACGGGGCGGAAGGCTACCCGGGCGCCGGCCCGGCCCGCATGATCACCGCGAGTGTGCAATTTCCGACGCTCTCCTCGGGTCTCGGCGTGTCGGTGTCGGAAATTGCACACTCGGCGTTGCGCGGCCCTTCGTGGGGTCGTTTGGTGGACTCCCGGGCCGGTCGCCCGCAACCGTCGCGGTCGGGCCATCGGTTGATCGATGGTCGCGGCCCCCTCGGCGGCGTGCCCACCTCGCCCCCGCCGACCACTCAAGCCGCCGGCGGCGAGCCAGGGTCACGTAACGGTCCGGAACCCGGGAACTCGACGATCACCTCCGCGCCTCCACCAACCCGGTTACAGGCCTCGACCCGGCCCCCGTGGGCGCGGGCGATCACGGCGACGATGGACAGGCCCAGGCCACTGCCTCCGGCGGACGGGCTGCGCGCGTCGTCGGCGCGGCGGAACCGCTCGAATGCGTGCGGGAGGAACTCTGGCGGGAAACCGGGCCCGTCGTCGAGTACCCGCAGCACAACCGACGTCGGAGAGCCGTGGCACGTCACGGTGACCGACCCGCCCGGTTGGGTGTGCCGCAGCGCGTTGTCAACGAGGTTTACCACCGCCTGACGGATGCGGTCGGGGTCCCAGTCGACGGTCAGTGCCGCCGGGTGAACCTCCACCGCCAACCGGACACCGCGAGCTTTGGCCACTGGCGACAGACTCAGGGTGCTTTGCTGCAGAAGGGCCGCGACGTCGGTCGGCGCCAGGCGCAGGAAGCCGTCGTCGTCGCCGCGGGCGAGCGTCAGCAGGCTCTCGGCCAGCCGTGTGAGTCGATCGGTCTCCTCCACGGCGGCCTGAACTGCGCTGACCAGTTCGGCGCGGGACCTTCCGGGCCGGGCGGCAAGCTCCAGCTCCGTGCGCAGGATCGACAGCGGGGTGCGTAGCTCGTGGCCGGCGTCCGCGACGAACGCCCGCTCGCGAGCCAACGCGAGCCGGAGGCGGTCCAGGAGCTGGTTCATGGTCCGGGCCAGCGCGGTCATCTCGTCGCGGGTTCCGGGCACGTCGAGCACCGGGCCGGTGCCCTCGTCCGAGGCGGCCGCTGCCTGTCGGCGCATCCGCTCCACCGGACGCAGGGCCGCACCGGCGAGCAGCCAAGCCGCCAAGGCGCCGCCAAACACGATCACTGGACCGCCGATCAGGAATCCGTTCCGCACATGGGCGATGGCCAGGTTGCGTAGGTCGAGCGAGGCGGTGACCGCGGCCACCGCAGCGATCGAACCCACCGGGAGGGGGAAGGCGAGGATCCTGGTGGGATCGTTCCCACCACCCGTCCGGGTGAGCCAGATCGGTCCGCTGCGCGCATGCCGGACCTCGGCGGGCGTCAACAACGGCCCTTCGCCGGGCTCTCGGGTGGAGCTCACCAGCTGCCCGGTGGCAGCAAACACCTGGGTGGCTCCGGTTGGCGGCTCCCCGCTGTGTCCGAGTGCGTTGGCGAGCACCCCCGCCCGGATCGACCACAAGCCGCTGTCCACCGAGGCGTCCAGGCTGCCGCGCAGCTGGTGGACGAAAGCCCAGCCGCTACCGACGAGCAAGAGCCCGAGGCCGGTCGCGACGATCAGTGCGAGTCGCAGACGGATCGGCATGCCCTAGCCCTGTGGCGGGAGCTGTAGGTAATCGGGGTTCCGGTCACCTTCGCCGCTTGGTTGACCGGCTCATTGATGGTACCCGGGCAGCGGCCCCGTCCCGGACGAGCCCGCCCGTGGTGCTCTGGATCAGGGTGGGACACGGGCGGACATGGTGATGAAGTCGCGGCTCCACGAGGTGGTGAAGTAGCGCTGCGGGGAGCCGAGCATGTTGGGCAGCAGGTCCTGCCCGTTGGCTGGGGATGCCGCTCCACCTGCCACGGCGGGGGTGAACGCGGCCAGGTTCACCCAGTCGGTGTTGATGTCGAGCTCCATCGCACGCTTCGCCCCGGACCGCACGAGGATGTCCGCGAGAGTGGTGACGTTCAACCCCGGACCGCCGACGTAGACCAGCGCACCGTCTGCCGTCACCCCGAGCCCCGACCGCCAGACGAACACTCGGTTGGCGAGGGTGTATCCCCAAATGGTGGTGTTATTGGAGTCTAGGCTGGGGACTGGGTGGCCGCCGTCGACAAGAAGGTTGAGGTTCTGCCGGACGGCA
Source organism: Mycobacteriales bacterium (assembly GCA_035533475.1). Lineage (NCBI taxonomy): Bacteria > Bacillati > Actinomycetota > Actinomycetes > Mycobacteriales > Mycobacteriales bacterium. The sequence continues at coordinate 35,232 of DATLTS010000019.1, forward strand.
ATAACGTTTGGGGTCATGGAGACGTTGCGCCCCCAGGCTCCGACGGTCGCGGTGCCGTCGCGGTAGATGACCAAGGAGGCTGCCCCCAGGCGCAGCGGGTCCATGAGCCGGCCCTCGCTGTAATAGCCCCCGCGGGCGTCGCGCATCCGAAAGCCGCTGTTGAACGCGGCGACAACGCTGCGCGCGTCCGACGGAACGATTGGCGCCGTGTAGTGCCACGGCCCGCCCCCGGGGATGTAGCTGCCCGAGTAGAGCCGGGCCCGCAGTAGCTGGGTGTCGAACCAGGCGACGCCGACGACGAGGCTGGTGTGCACTGAGTCAGGCCGCAGAAACGCTTCGTAGACGGCCGGGTGGCCATCGACGAGCCGCCCAACCGGGTGCCACTGCCCCTCGCCGGACACCGGCGGTTGGACGAAGGGGACGATGGCCTCCGGCGGCGCGAGGTGCGGGATAGCCGGGAGCCCGGCTGGGGGCGAGGTCCCCGGCGCCGGGATCGCCCCCGCCGGCGGATGCCCGCCGGTGGGCGGCGGATTGTGGGAGTACCAGAAGTTCTCCGCCCAGACGACGAGCCCCCGCCCGCCGTGGTCACGGGTCCACTCGGCGAGGCGGGCTCCGACCGACGTGCCCAGGGCGGGGTTGATCAATGCATGGCCGAGCGACCACCACAGCGGTGTCAGCACGAGGGCGGTGACGATAAGGGTGCGAGTCAGCCGGACCCGGCGGCGGCTGCCGCGCCTCGGTCGGGCGACTCGCCGACCCGCGACGTTCGGGGAACTGTGGCGGGTACGATCGCGGACGGGGCGGTCAGACACCGCCGAGCCCCGCTAGGAACAATCCGGCGAACGCTACCCCAAAACTCTGCAGGACATGGTCGCGGAACAGCGCGTCCTCAGGGGCGCCGCCCGACCCCTCGTCGTTGCGCCGGGCGTATCGCCACAGGGCTGCGGCGGCGAAGACGGCGGACGCGGTTTCCCACCACCTCCCGGCTGGGCTGGGACGGGACAGGGCCCAGCCAAGATAGGCCACTATGGTGCCGAGCTGGGCGAGTTCGCGGATGCGTCGTAGCCCACGCAGCCCGTACCAACGCAGGGCCGCGCGGTGCTTGAACGCCGCCGAGCCCAGAAGCTGCAGCTCCGCGTGCCTTTTGGCCGTGACAACGAACAGCGCCGCACTGAAGCTGACCGCTAGGAACCAGCCGGACACGGGCACAGACACCGCGAAAGCGCCGGCCAACGGGCGCAGCACGAACCCGGTTGTGACGACGAGCAGGTCCACCCAGGGCAACTGCTTCAGCCAGAGGCTGTAGGCGACGCTGATGGCGGCGTAGCCGCCGACGGCGAGCGTGGTTGCAGCGCTGCTCAACAGTGCCAGACCCGCCACCGCGACGATGACGAGCCCGATGCCCATACCGGCTGCCAACGCGGCTGGTAGCCGTCCCGAGGCAACCGGCCGGTCCCGCTTCAGCGGATGTTGCCGGTCCCGATCGCGGTCCGCGGTGTCGTTGATGAGATACACCCCGCTGGCCGCGACGGTGAATGCCACCGACGCACCGAGCGCCGCGAGCAGCGAGCTCGGCTGCCCCATCACCCGCGCGGCCAGCGGGGCCGCCAGCACGAGCAGGTTCTTCGGCCACTGCCGCGGGCGAGCAGCGCTGACGAGCGCAGAACCCAACCGGGGCAGCGTTCGGGCCGTCGCCTGCCTCAGCGGTACGACTACTTCGCCGGGTCGCACCGAATCGGCGAAGCAGTCGAGAGCAACTGGCATTCGAACAAGTCTCCTCAGCTGGACTCTCCGTCCAGACTGGCGCACGCAGATGAAAAGACCATGTGAGCGGGTTCGTTTCGTTTCTCAGGATCAACTCACGGTGCTCACAGTGCAACGGGCCGACGATGGCGATCTCGGTGCGGATGGTCCGTCACCAGGGGTATGGAGGTTCGATGAAGTCAAAGAGGCTGTATACGGCGCTGGCCGGCGGCGCATTAGCGATGGGTGGGCTAGGCGCGATTGCGGCCGCTGCCGGGCCGGCTGGGGCGTCGACACCCGTGCGGAATGCAACGACCGCGACCAGCTCGGATTCGGGCACGGATGCCCCGGGTGGGCCGGACGTCCAGCAGGGTCCGGACGTCCAGCAGGGTCCGGACGTCCAGCAGGGCGGTCCGGACGGTCCTTCGGCTGAGATTGCGGGCGCCTAGCTCGCGATGTCGCAGGTCGAGCAGGAGACGCGCCAGCGGCGGCGGGTGGCTGAGGTTGATGCTCGACTCCGCGTGATGGATGTCATGAGGACATCCCTCGACGGAGGCGGCTGCCTGCTGAGCACTGGGGCGGTCCGCGGACTCGGTGGTATGGCTCGGTAGCGATTCCGACGTGACACGCCGAGGCGACATGCGCTGGGAGTGCAACATGACTGACCCGAGGCACAGTCTCGGGACGCAGCCTCGACGAGGAGTGTTGGATGATCGCGCTCCGAGTCACCACCGATCCGCACGTCAACCACTCCGCGGTACAGACCGTGCCGCGGAGTGGTTGACTGACGTTCAGGTTCGATCGGACCCCGATCGACGCGCGGGATGCCCAGGATGACGAGCTCCGCGGAGGTGGCGCTCCGACGGCCATGCACGCGACGGCACTTGGTGTCACTGTCGGGCTGGCTGCGCTCGGCGTTGTCGCGCCGTGCGCCAAGGGTTACCCATCAATTGCGGCGAGCTACCCGTTCACACCGGGATCGGCGGCCACCCGGGCGGTACGGGTGATCGCGCACCCGCATCCGGGGATTTACGTTGCCCTGGCCACCATCGCCGCTGCATTGGGGGGCGCCCACAGCGTCGCCGCCCGTGGCCCAAGGTCCCGCCTGCCAGCCAGTCGGTCGCCGGGGGCGCGGCGGGTTCCCGCTGGCGGTGTCCTATGTCAAGTACCGGGTTTGATGGAGGCTTCCAACTCACCCTGAGCGGTTGCTCCGGTGAGGGTGTTGCTTCGGTGGGTGGTTTCGTACTCGACTGGCGGGACGAGCCCGATCTCCCCGTGGAGCCTGCGGAAGTTGAAC
>DATLTS010000020.1 GCA_035533475.1 Mycobacteriales bacterium
GACCACGTTGAGGTTCGAGCTGTTCGGTCCGCGGGTGTCTCCGGTCGGGTAGGCCGACAGATAGCTGATCGAACTCACGTCCGTCGCGGTCAGGTTGAGCGTGACCGCGTTCACCCCGCTGGCCGGCAGCCCGCCGACCCCAGCGACGGTGAGCATGACTGTGCCGTGCGGGCCGACCTTGGCCCGGGGCGCTCCCAGCCCGTAGCGGGTGTCCAACGCCCGGTAGGGCGCCACCGCGTGATAGGTCGCCGGGCCACCGGGCGGCGGACCGAGCACCGCCAGGTTGTGCCAGAAACTGGCCGCGACTTGCGTCGCCGTACCGTTCCCGGGCAGCGACACGAGCACCGGCGTGTCGCTTTGAGCGCCCACCTGGCCGTCGCCCAACTGAGCGTCCTCGTTTCGGCCCCAGGCATAGACCTGCCCGGTGTCGCTGAGCGCCAGACTGTGCCCGTTGCTGGCGACCACCTCGCTGATCGCTACCCCTGCTGGCAGCTCAGCGTAGGCGGGGGCGGAGCCCGACTGGTTCGTCCCGTCGCCCAAGTCGCCCCAGTAGTTGTAACCCCACCCGATGACCTGCCCGGTGGAGGTCACGGCAAGTACGTACAGGTCACCGGCGGAGATCTGGGTAAGACTCACCCCGGCTGGAAGAACGATCTGGACGGGGGTGGTCGGATCGCTGGCTGGCGCCTGCCCGAGGAACTGGGCGGCCCCCCACGCGTACAACTGCCCGGTCGAGGTGAGTGCGTAGCTGTCCTGCCAGCCGGCGCTGACCTGGGTTACGCTCACTCCGGCCGGCAGTTGCACGAGGACCGGGGAGGCCCTGGACGTGGTCGAGCCGTCCCCGAGCTCGCCGGAGGCGTTGTCCCCCCAGGCATAGACCGTGCCGGCGCTGCTCAGCGCCAGCACATGATCGAGCCCCACAGAAGCTTGCACGATCTGTACGCCCGCAGGGAGTGCGACCCGAATCGGGACGGGCTGGTCATCGGTGTTGGCGTTACCGAGCTGACCCGAGGCGTTGTCCCCCCAGGCGTAGACGCTGCCGTCGGTCATGACGGCGACGCTCGTGTTGCCGGTACCCAGCTCCCGACTGGTGTCGGCGAGCGGATCGGTGGCCACCTGATGCACCTGCGCGCCGGCGGGTAACGCCACCGGCACCGGTTGGCTGTTCGCGGCGAAGGTCCCGTCGCCCAGTTCGCCCTCGTTGCCGTAGCCCCACGACCAAACCGAACCGTCGCTCGCCAGCGCCACTGCATGCAGGAACCCGGCCGCGGCCTGTACCGGTCGTAGACCGGCGGGGAGCGGGGAGAACGCACCGCTGGTTTGCGGCGACGGCGCGCTTGCCGGCGTCGGCGTGAAATACGGCTCCCCCCAGGTCGCGACGCCGCTGGGTGGGGTCGTGTTGCCAGCCGAAGCGATCGTCAGGACGACCGCGTCAGTGCTGGTGCCGGCCGAGTTGCTGGCAGTGACGGTGAAGGAGAAGCTTCCCGCAGCCGACGGTGTGCCGGAAAGAGTCCCGGCGGTGGACAGCGACAGGCCGTCGAGGTTGCTACTCGATGCGGTGCTGTAGGAGGGACTCGGCTCCCCGCTCGCGAGGAAGGGGTAGGAATACCCGCTGCCCGTGACACCGACCGGCGGAACCCTGTCGAGAAACACCGGAGCGGCTGCCGCCGTCCCATCCACCAACAGCGTGTCGTCCGCACCGGCGACAACCCCCACCGGCGACAGACCCGCCGGCTCGGCCACCGGGGTGGGCAGATCGCGGTCTCCCTGGGCGCCGTCTCCCAGCTGACCCGCGTACCCGCTGCCCCAGCCATAAACCACCCCGGACGAGCTCAGGGCCCCTCCGTGCGCGCTACCGGCCGCAATATCGGTGATCAGCGCGCCGGAGGGGAAGAGGACCTGCGTCGGCTGTGTGCTGATCGCCGAGCTGACGGTGCCGTTGCCGAGCTGTCCGTGGCTGTCCGCTCCCCAGGCGTAGGCCTTGCCGTCTTGGGTTCGTACTAGACCCACGCCCCCATAAGCCACCTGGACCGCGAGTTCCCCCGTTGGCAGCGGCACGGGGCTCACCGTCCCGGTTTGCCAGCTGTAGAGCCCCCCGGCAGAACTCACGGCGAAAAACGGCGCGACCTGAACGATCGTGACGTCCGGGGGAAAGACGATCGGCACCGGTGTGGCGGACTGGCCGGTCGGCTGCGTCGGCACCTGCCCCCAGGCGTAGACCGTCCCGTCCGCGGCAAGTGCCACCGCCTCGCCCAGGTCCGCAGCCACCTGCGTGATCGTCGCGGCGGCGGGGAAGCTGACCGGCGTCGGTACGTTGGATGCCCCCGATCCCCACTGGTACAGCGATCCGTTGGTCGCGGTCGCGTAGCTTGCGCCGTTATCCGCCGCCACCCCGGTCGCGATCACGCCGCTGGGCATCTCCACCTGAACCGGACTATCTGTGTCGGCCGTCTCGCCGTCACCGAGTTGACCCGAGCCGTTCAACCCCCAGGCGAAAACGCTACCGGTCGAGGTCACCGCCAACCCATGATCGAGATTGACCGCGGCCTGGCGTACCGCAGTTCCAGCCGGCAATGACACCGGCACCGGACTGTCGGCCGGCATCGTTCCGCCCGTGCCGAGCTGTCCATTGACCCCCTCTCCCCAGGCCCAAAGCGCTCCCGCGGAACTCGCCGCCTGTGCCGCGGGAACTTCCGTGGCCGTCGTCACGACGGCTAGCACAAGGCTGCCAGCACTCAGAGCAATCCCCAGCGCCCGCGCGCACATTCCCAAGCCGACGCCGAGTTCACCGCGCTCCTCGGCATGGTCTCCGCTGGAGAACAAAGCGCGGGCTCCCAACTCTCGGCGGGCTGAGCCACGGTACCTACCAAGCTGGCAGCCTGTTCAACAATGTCCCACCCCGACCGTACTGGGCCGCGCGTCCCGGAAAATGCTGACACGGAAACCGGTTATCTCCGCAGCCAGGAGTCCGCTCGTCTCGCCGTCTGGTGGCGGAAGAGGGTGGTGTACGAGAGCCGCGCTGACCGCTGCCGCGACGAAGAACGGCGCGCTGTCCCCCCGCGCCGCCTGGATCGCGAATAGTTACTGTAGCTATTCCGCCCGCGCGGGCACCCCTCGAAGACGACCGGTCAGCTGCCCGAGCTCTGGTGCTTGGTGTGCCCCAGCCGCGGGGAAGGTATGGCTAATCGGTAAGTTGCCACGTCGCCAAGACGTGCGCCGTCAACTCGAATTTGCCGGCTTCAACCGGCATCGAAGCGGTCGGAGCCCGAGACGACATGGCGGCTCGGACCGGCCCGCCCACGTCGCGGGACACCTCGCTGAGATCCAGCAGACCCCCGAGGCGCAGCACGCCCAGACCAGCGTACTGGTCAGCCCGTGCCTGCGCGTCGGTGAAGGCCAGCTCCCGGGCCGTCACCTCGGCCGGGCCGCGATCAGCGACCACCAGGCCCCGCGGGACGGACGACTCCCGCCTCACCGGTAGCGCCGAGCGCGGCCGCCGCGAGATGCCCGGCGGCATCCAGATCCGGGCTACGCACCCGCAGCGTGCTTCGGCGACGTAGCCGAGATGGCGCCGTCCGTCCGGCCCGTGATCAAACTCCGGACCCACCCTGAGCTGGCCAGACTGCACAGCGGTCGCGTCGCGTCGACCCCGTGGCCACGCACCGCATCGATGACCGCTCGCCTCGTAGCGGCGCGCGACTCCAGAGCCTCGCCCGGGCGCTCACCCCTCGTCTGGACACCCAGGGTGAGAACCGCAACGTCGGGCGCGATGGGCACGCTGCCCGCCCCGACCACGGTCACGCGGCGAATGGCTGCCTTCGGCACACCGGCGACGATAGCCGCCGCGACACGCCCTGGCGCCCGGCCAGCAGCCGGCATGCGCTTTAAGGCTGGCGTCGGGCCGGCCCCGGGCAGCGCGCCCCCGATCGGTTACGGATGGCATCAGGGCTCGTCCTTCAGCGTGAAATGCACGCTTGCGTCGGTTACCCCGGAGGCATTGACGCGAATGCCTCGATCTGCTGATCGCGCTGAACTCCGGGATCCCGGGCATGTGCACGATCCATGCGAACTCGGCCCGGGAAGCGATCACGAAGATGTGCACGTTGCCGTTGCTCGCCGGGGAGAACGTCGGTTACCAGTTCGTCGTCCCGACCGTCGCGGCGAGCGTCGACCTCGTCGTGCACATGGAGAGCGACCCGCACGGCCGGCGGCGCGTCCGGGAGATCGTGGGCGTGCCGGGTCGCGTCGAAGGCGACGTCGTGGAGTCTGCGGAGCTGTTCACGACTCGCGGGGGTCGTCTGGTGCGTGGCGACGGGTGGCCGCCTCGGCGGGATCGGTTCGAGTTGGCCGGCATCGATCTCGGCCGGTTGCTGTCACCGCTGGACACGTCCGTGCGGCCGGACCCGGCGGTGCCGTGATGGGGGCGTTTCTCGGGCTGGTGCTGGGGGTCGGCCTGGTCCTGATCTGGTGGTCCGGACCGCGCCGCCGGCCGCCTCGGCACCCACCGGGCCGGCCGGTAGCCGACCGGCTCGCGGAGTTGCTCACCCAGGCGGGATACCCGGGCATCTCGCCGAACCGGCTGCTGGCGCTTAGTGCCGCGCTGGGCGGTGGCGGGTTCGTCCTGGTCGCTGGCGTCTCCGGCTCGGCGCCGATCGGCCTCGCCTTCGCTGGCTTCGCCGGGTATGCACCGCTGGCGTTGGTCCGCGCCCGGCGACGTCACCGGCGGGTCGAGCTGCGTGAGCTGTGGCCCGAGGTGGTGGACAACCTGGCATCGGCGGTCCGGGCCGGGCTCAGCCTGCCGGAGGCGCTATCCGCGCTCGCCACCCGGGGCCCCGAACCGCTCCGCCCGACATTCGCCCGGTTCGGTGAGGATTACCGGGCCACCGGGCGTTTCGGCGACAGCCTCGACCGGCTGAAGGCTGCCCTAGCCGACCCGGTGGCCGACCGGATCGTGGAGTCGCTGCGGATGGCCCGCGAGGTCGGCGGCAGCGACCTGGGCCGGTTGCTGAGGACCCTGGCCCAATTCCTCCGCGAGGATGTGCGGACCCGGGCGGAGATCGAGACCCGGCAGGGGTGGACCGTCAACGCCGCCCGGCTCGCGCTGGCCGCACCCTGGCTGGTCCTCGGCCTGTTTTCGCTGCGACCCGAGGCGGTACGGGCTTACAACTCGCCGTCCGGAGTGGTCGTGCTCGCCGTCGGGGGTGGCGTGTCCCTTATCGCCTACCGGCTCATGATGAGGATCGGGCGCCTGCCGATCGAGGATCGGGTCTTGCGGTGAGCCCGGGCTGGGTGGGCGCCGGGCTTGGCCTCCTCGCCGGGCTCGGAATCGTCGGCGCGGTCGCCGCCAGCCCGCCGCTGCGCCGACCGCGCCTCGACGCACGGCTAGGTCCCTACCTGCGAGACTCGAACCGGCCCTTCCGGGCGCCCGCGGATCCCCCAACCCGAACGCCGTTCCCTACGGCCGAACGGCTCCTCAGGCCGTACCTGGATGGTCTCGCTCGGGGCGTCGATCGGGCGGTGGGTGCCAGCCCCTCCGTGCGGCGTCGGCTCGACCAGGCCGGCCGGGGCCAGAGCCTCGAGCAGTTCCGTGCCGAACAGGTGCTCTGGGGTGCCGCCGGCTTCGGAGTCGGGTTGCTCGTGGTCGGGCTGGCCGCGATCCGCGGCCAGGGCAACCCGGTTGCGCTCCTCCTGTTCTGCGTTCTGACCACGACTCTTGGCGTTCTGGCGCGTGACCGGTGGCTCAGCCGCGAGCTACGCCGGCGGGAGAGCCGAATGCTCACCGAATTCCCGACCGTGGCCGAGCTGCTGGCGCTCGCCGTGTCAGCCGGAGAGAGCCCGCTGGCTGCCCTCGCCCGGGTGAGCCGGCTCTCCCGCGGAGAACTGGCCCAGGAACTGGCCCGGGCGCTCGCGGACGCCCGGGCCGGCGCGCCTCTCGTCGTCGCGCTCGAAGGGGTCGCCCGGCGGACCTCGTTGCCGTTGCTTGCGCGCTTCGTCGATGGAATCGCGATCGCGTTGGAACGTGGAACGCCGCTCGCCGACGTCTTGCGGTCCCAGGCCGCGGACGTCCGGGAAGCCGGCAAACGCACCCTGCTCGAAGCCGGGGGCCGCAAGGAAATCGCCATGCTCGTGCCGGTCGTGTTCTTGGTCTTGCCGGTCGTCGTCCTGTTCGCGCTCTTCCCGGGGTTCTACACGCTGAATCTCACCGTCCCCTAACCCACGGCGGGGCCCGTCCGCCGCCTAGACGAAGGAGCTGGTCGCCGTGTTTACGCGACTCCTCGGCGCAGTTTGCGCCGCCCACGCCCGGCTGGCCGCCGGTGGCCGCGACCGGGGCGACGTCCCCGGCTGGGTCATGATCACCCTTATGACGGCCGGCCTCGTCGTGTTGCTCACCGGGTTGGCGACGGCGGCATTCGGCAACATCTTCGACAAGGCCGTGAAGTCGGTGTGCTCGAGCTGTTGAGGTCGGCCCGGGGCTCGGCAGCGGTCGACTTCCTGCTCGTCGGCACCCTCGTCACGGCGATGTTCCTCGGGCTGCTCCAGCTCGGTTTCGACCTGCATGTCCGCAACGTCCTCGCCGCGGCCGCCGCGGACGGTGCCCGGTTTGGCGCCAACGCGGACGCCACCCCACAGGACGGTGCGGACCTGGCGAACAGCCTGATCCGTCATGCGCTCGGGCCGCGCTACGCCCAGGCCGTCGTCGTGTCCGGGCAGGCGATCGACGGGGCGCAACTCGTGACGATCCGGGTAACTACCCAGCTGCCGTTGCTCGCCGGGTTTCTCCCTGCCCTTCAGATCAGCGTCGTCGGCCGCGCCCTGGCCGAGTCGCGATGAGCCGGCGGGCGCCGTGGCGACGGTTCGAGCGCGCGATCCCGGAGGACGGCAGCGCCCTCGTTGAGTTCGTCGGCTTGGCTGTAGTGCTGATCGTGCCGGTCTTCTATCTCGTTCTCGTCGCCGGTCGAGTGGAAGGCGCGGCTTTCGCGGTCTCCAGCGCCGCCCGGGCAGCCGGCCGGGCCTACGTCACGGCTGGTTCCGATGCGGTGGGGCGGCTCCGGGCGGAACTGGCAGCGGAGCTCGCGCTGGCTGACGACGGAATCTCTGCCGGCCCGGCGACGACGACCATCGACTGCGGGACATGTACCTACGCCCCCGGCTCCCCGGTGACCGTGACGATTCGTGTCGACGTGCCGCTGCCGGGACTCTCGGCCGCCTTCTGTGGCGGAGGGCATTGCGTGGCCGCAGTTCCGGTCACCGCTCGCCACGTGGAGCAGATCGGCTGCTTCGTCCCCGGCGGCGGGCCATCGGCGTGCTGAGCCGGCTGTCTCGGGTGCACGACGCGTCGGGGCAGGTGACCCTGCTCATCATCGCCTACATGATCATTTCGCTGTGTTTCGTCTTGACCGCGATCGACGCGGCCGAGGTCTTCCTGGCGCAGCGGGCGTTGGCCAATTTGGCCGACGGCGCAGCCCTGTCCGGTGCGCAGGCCGTCGACCGGTCGGCGCTGTACGCCGGGACCGCCGGATGCCGCCTGCCGTTGTCCCCGTCCGGGGCGGTTGCGGCCGTCGAGGGCTATTTCGCCACGGGCGGCCTGCCGGCCGGCTACGGAGACGTTCTCCCGGCTGGGGTCACGGTCGACCCCGCGTCGGACACGGTGACCGTCACCCTCGTGCATCGGGTCCGGCTGCCGTTGCAGGGCATCCTCGGCGGGATCGTCTCCCAATGGGCCGGCGGCGTTCCGCTGACCGTTTCGGCGAGTGCCCGGTCGCCGCTCATCTCGGCCGGTGGCGCCGCGGGCTGTTGACCGCTCAGGCTGTCGGCCGCCCGCGTCTGTGCCGGCGGTTACCCTCGACCCCATGGCCACTGATCCGCTCGAGGAGGTGAAGGCGCTCGACGCGACCCTGACGAGCATCGAGACCGTCCTCGACCTCGACCGGATGCGCCGGCAGGTCGCGGAACTCGAGCGGCAGGCGGCAGCCCCGGACCTTTGGGACGACCAGGTCCGGGCCCAGCAGATCACCACCCGGCTCTCCGTCCTTCAGAGCGACATCGCACGGGTCGAGGCCCTTCGTCGCCGACTGGACGACCTGCCGGTGCTCTACGAGCTCGCCGAAGCCGAGGCCGACGAGGTGGTCCGCGCTGAGGCCGATGCCGAACTCGCCGACTTACACCGTCTGGTCGGCGAGTTCGAGGTCCGCACGCTGCTGTCCGGCAAGTACGACGAGCGGCAGGCGCTCGTCACGATCAACTCCCAGGCCGGGGGCGTCGACGCCGCGGACTGGGCGCAGATGCTGCTCCGGCTGTATCTGCGCTGGGCCGAGCGACGCGGCTACCCGACCGATGTCTACGACATTTCCTACGCAGAGGAAGCGGGGATCAAGTCGGCGACCTTCGCGGTCAAGGCGCCCTTCGCCTACGGGACGCTGACCGGCGAGCACGGCGTTCACCGCCTCGTCCGGATCAGCCCCTTCGACAATCAGTCCCGCCGGCAGACCTCGTTCGCGGGGGTCGACGTGACCCCCGTCGTGGAAGCCAGCGACCACGTAGAAATCGACGAGGGCGATCTGCGGATCGACATCTTCCGATCCAGCGGCCCGGGCGGGCAGGGGGTCAATACGACGGACTCGGCGGTCCGGATCACCCACCTGCCCACCGGGATCGTGGTGACCTGCCAGAACGAGCGGAGCCAGCTACAGAACAAGGCGAGCGCGATGACCGTCCTTCAGGCCAAGCTGCTCGAGCGCCGGCGCGCGGAGGAGCGGGATCGCATGCAGGAACTGCGCGGGGAGGCCACGTCCAGCTGGGGGAATCAGATCCGCAACTATGTGCTGCACCCCTACCAGTTGGTGAAGGACCTGCGGACTGAGGTCGAGACCGGCAACGTGCAAGCCGTGCTCGACGGGGAGATCGACTCGTTCATCGAAGCGGAGATCCGTTGGCGGCAGCGGGCTGCGGGCACCGGCTGAGCCCCGCCCGGTGCGGCAAGCTGACGAGCGCGCTCAGCCGCCCAGATGTAGGGCCGCCAGCGCGGCGAATGTCGCGAGCAACAGGGCGAGCAGTGTGATCGCCTGCGTCGAGAGTGGGATGCCGTGGCGATGCAGGTTGGTGCGGGCGGCGCGGCAGCTTGGGCATCGTCCCTCGACGACCGGGGCCGCGCACTGGGCGCACACCAGGTGCTCGCACGACATACGGCCGTCCCCTTCCCGGTAGCGCGCCGTCGGGTGCGCGCCTGTCTTTCAACGTCTCGGCACCGATCATTGTGCCCTGGAATTCCGACCGGATACACCTGGGTGGCCCCGGGTGGGGTTCCGAGCCGGTAAACTGGCGTCCCGTGATGTCCCCGTGATCCGGTTCCAGGCCGTAACCAAGGTCTATCCCACGAGTACCCGCCCCGCCCTGGACGCGATCAGCCTCGAGGTGGAAAAAGGGGAATTCGTCTTCCTGGTCGGGCAGTCCGGGTCGGGCAAGTCGACCTTCCTACGGCTCGTGCTCAAGGAGGACAAGCCCAGCTCCGGGTCGATCCACGTCGCGGGAAAGGACCTGAGCCGGCTCACCTCCTGGAAGATCCCGACCCTCCGGCGGCAGATCGGAACGGTGTTCCAGGACTTCCGACTGCTGCCCAACAAGACGGTCAGCGAGAACGTCGCTTTCGCCCTGGAGGTCATCGGGCGGCCGAAGGCGACGATCGACAAGGTCGTTCCCGAGGTACTGGACCTGGTCGGCCTCACCGGGAAGGGCGCGCGGATGCCGCACGAGCTCTCCGGCGGTGAGCAGCAGCGGGTGGCCATCGCTCGCGCCTTCGCCAACCGGCCGATGATCTTGTTGGCCGACGAGCCCACTGGCAACCTCGACCCGACGACCAGCGTCGGGATCATGAAGTTGCTCGACCGGATCAATCGAACAGGCACCACCGTGCTGATGGCGACGCACGACGCGGCGATCGTCGACTCGATGCGCCGTCGGGTGATCGAGCTCGACGGCGGGAAGCTGATCCGCGACCAGACCCGAGGCGTCTACGGCTACTCGCAGTAACCGATCGAGGTCGACCGGCGAGATCTTGACGCAACGGTCACGAGGGTGTGGGGCCGTGCCCCGCTCCAGATAGGCAGGGCAGATGCGCGCGCAGTTCGTGGTCTCCGAGGTCGCGATCGGCCTGCGGCGCAATCTCACTATGAGCATCGCTACCGTCATCACCGTCGGGGTGGCGCTCGTCCTTGCCGGGGTCGGGTACTTCATGTACGACACCGTGCAGCACACGAAGGCCTACTACGACACCCAGCTCGACGTGCAGGTCTACCTCACCAGCGACGTCACCCAAGCCGACCGGGACGCCATCGGCGCGAAGCTGGCATCCCTGCCCGGCGTGGAGTCGGTGCACTACGTCTCCCAGCAGGAGGCGTACCAGATCTTCGTGAAGGACTTCGCCGGCGAACCCGAGCTGGTTCACGCCACCGTGCCGTCCTCGTTGCCAGAGTCGTTCGACATCAAGCTCCAGGACCCGAGCCGGTTCGACATCATCGTGAGCGCAATGCAGAACCAGCCCGGAGTGCAAGAGGTCGCCACCCAGTCGAAGGTGCTCAAGCAGATCTTTCGGCTGTTCAACGCGCTGGAACTGTCCTCCTGGATCGTCGCCGCCCTCGGCCTGCTGGCCGGCATCTTGTTGGTGTACAACGCGACACGGGTGGCGGCGTTCAGCCGACGGCGCGAGACGGGCATCATGCGTCTCGTCGGGGCGTCCAACGCCTACATTCAGCTCCCGTTCGTGCTCGAGGGAGCCCTCGCCGGCGCGGTCGGCGCGCTTCTGGCCGACGCCGGTCTGGCTCTCGTCAAGGCACAGCTGCTGGATCGGGTGCTCAAACCCTCGCTGAAATTCATCATCTTCTTCGATTGGGGTGCCGTAGCCGGGACGGCGGTGTTCCTCCTCGTCTTCGGCGTCGTCTTCACGTCGCTGGCCTCGGCACTGTCACTCCGCCGCCACCTCGCGGTCTGACGCCGACGCCACCTATCCTTCGGGGATGCTTCGGATGCCGAGCCCGGCGCGGACCCGGCGGGTTGCCGGGCTCGTTGCCGTTGTCGCACTTGGCTACGTCGGCGGGATCCTCACGATGACGCTGGCCCGACCCTCCGGGCGCGCGCTCGACCCGCTGGTCGCCCAGGCCGAGCGTCAGATCGCCGCCGACGCCGGGCGGCCGATCAGTCAGGCCGTGCTGGACCGGGCTGCCGTCCAGGGCATGCTGGCGGCGCTGGACGATCGGTGGGCGAGCTACTACTCGCCGAGCGCCTACCGGCAGTTTCAAGGGATGCTCGCCGGCCATTACAGCGGAGTCGGGATCTGGGTCGGGCGGGACGCCCTCGGGGTGGTCCGGGTGGTCAGCGTGCAGCCGGGATCGCCGGCGGCCGGGCAGGCGGTCGCCGTCGGGGACGTGTTGATCGCGGTGGCCGGGGAGCCGGTGGCCGGCCGGTCGATCGCCGACATCGTGGCCGGATTGCGGGGGGACCCGGGGACGAAGGTCGTGCTGCTGATGGAGCGGTCCGGCGTTACGCGTCGGGTGACGCTGCTCCGGGCCCCGGTCATGGATGATGACGTCTGGGCCCGCCAGCTCACGCCGGGGGTGGAGCTGCTCCGGATCACCGCCTTCACCGGAGGCGTCGGCCGTTGGGTGCGCGATCAGATCGCCTCCGCGCACGCACACCATGTCTCCGGGATCGTGCTCGACCTGCGTGACAACCCCGGCGGCCTGCTCGACGAGGCGGTGGAGACCGCGTCGGTTTTCCTCGACGGGGGCCCCGTCGTGTCCTACGTCCACCGGGGATCCCCGCCGCAGGTGCTCGACGCGCTGGGCGTCGGGGACACCTCGATCCCCCTCGTCGTCCTGGTCGACGGCGGAACGGCGAGTGCCGCTGAGATCGTTGCCGGCGCGCTCCAGGACCGGGGTCGGGCGGTCATCGTCGGTTCGCGGACGTTCGGTAAGGGATCGATTCAGCGGCCCACTGAGCTGCCCGACGGTTCCGGCTTCGAGGTCACGGTGGGGCAGTACCTCACGCCGAGCGGCCGGGCCCTCGACGGTGTGGGCATCGAACCCGATGTCGAGGTGGCGGGCAGCGCGGCGCCTGGCGTTGCCGAGCAGCGTGCCGTCCAGGTGCTCTCCGGCATGGTCGCGGACACCGGGTCGAGCGGCGGGGGCTGATCGTCGGGCTACCGTGGCCCGGTGGCCAAGGATGTGCAACGGGACGGTGGGCGCAAGCTGATTGCCCAGAACAAGCGGGCGCGACACGATTACCTGATCGAGGATGTCTACGAGGCGGGCCTCGTGCTAACCGGCACCGAGGTCAAGGCGCTGCGCGCCGGCCGCGCCTCGCTCGTCGATGGATATGCGCGGGTCAAGGAGGGCGAAGTCTGGCTCGAGAACGTCCACATCCCGGTCTACGCGCTCGGCACCTGGACTAACCACGAGCCGAGACGTCCCCGAAAGCTGCTCCTGCACCGCGGGGAGATCCTTCGACTGATCGGGAAGACCAAGGAGGGCGGACTCACGCTCGTCCCGCTTTCGCTGTATTTCAAAGACGGCCGAGCCAAGGTCGAGATCGCGCTCGCTCGCGGACGGCGGGCTTACGACAAAAGGGCAGCGCTCGCGGAGCGTCAGGCCGGCCGCGAGATCGCCCGGGAACTTGGCCGTCGGGCTAAGGGGCGGCCCAGATGATCGGCCGGTCGGCCGCGGTTTCGACCGACCCCGGACTGTGGGAGAATGCCGGTGGAAGATCGCTGGGATCTTCCAGAGGGGGTGACAGGTTTCGACTTCGGATGTTGATGCAGGGGAAGCGGGCCGAGGAAGGCGACGATGATCTCGTTAACCACCCGTCGCACAACAAATAAGCGCCAATAACAACGCGCACGCTCTCGCTGCCTGATAGGTAGCTAGGGCTGTCAGCCCGGGATGCTCCCGACCCGGAATCTGGCATCGACAGGGAGCTCACCGGAAGACCCGGCTGCGGGGTCGTCCGGAACATCTCACAGCAGCTGGGCCCGTCACCGGCTCGCCTGCGAGACCGGTGGGGCCGAGAAAAGCACAGCAGGATGCGCCCGGAGAAGCCCTGTTTTAATGCCGAAGGACGCGGGTTCGATTCCCGCCACCTCCACATGATGTGACCCATTACGAACCGGTGTCCCGTTGGCCCGGTCTTGTGAGGGTTTCGATAGTTGCCCGTCCGGCATGGGGACTCTGTAGAACGGGTGCGCCTGCCGGTCCGGGCCGATGTCGACGCGGTCGATGAGGGCGCGCAGGAGTTGCTTGATGGTGTCGCGGGAGCCTTCAGCGACGGCTTCTCGGATGGCGGTCCCGATGGCGTGCAGTTCGTCGCGGCTGGGCAAGGTGGGTGTGGTGGTGGCGAGTTGGACGGCGAGTTGGTCGCGGTGGGCGTTGAGTTCGTCGCGGCGGGCGGCTAGTTCGGCGACTCGCGGTGCGCACAGCGTGTCGGGCATGCTGCCGGCTTCGAAGGCTTTGAGGTAGCGGTCGATCGCGGTGGTGGCCTCGCGCAGTTGTGCCTCGGTGCTGGCGAGTTCGGCTTCGATTTGGGGTCGTTCGTCGTCGTGATGCCGGTAGGCACCGGTGATGGCTTCTTCGAAGAGGTCGACGTCGTCGTAGAGGGTGAGCAAGCCGGCGACGACGGCTTCTTCGAGGTCTTCGGCGGGGACGGGTTGGCTGTGACAGCCGCGGGCGCCTCGGACCTGGCGGGTGCGGCAGGCGTAGTAGCGGTACTGGCCGCCCCGTCCGTGCGCGCTGACGCCGAGGTAGGCGCGGCGGCAGGTCAGGTAGCGCAGCAGCCCGGTGAGCAGGTAGTCCGAGGTGCGGGGGGTCGCCGCGGCGGCGTCGGCGCCGCGTTCGTCTAGCAGGGCTTGCGCGGCGGCGAAGGTGGCCGCGTCGACGATCGGTTCGTGTTTGCCGTCGTGCACCTGGTCGTCGTGGCGGATCTTGCCGACGTATGTGGGGTTGCGCAGCAGCCGCAGCACGGCCTGGTTGCTCCACAGCCGGCCGTTGCGGGAGCGCCGGCCGGTGTCGTTGAGCCGGTGCGCGATGGCGGTGGCGCCAAGGCGCTCCTCGACGTAGGCGGCGAAGATGGATTGCACGACGGCGGCTTCCTCGGGATCGGGGAGCAGGGTTTTGCTGGCCGGGTCGTGGGTGTAGCCGTAGGGGCCGGGGCCGGTGAGCCACTCGCCGCGGGCGGCCTTGCGGGCGAAGCCTTTGGTGATCCGGTCGATGAGCAGACCGCGTTCGAACTCGGCGAAGATGCCGAGCAGTTGCAGCAGCATCCGACCGACCGGGCCCTGGGTGTCGATCGGTTCGGTGGCCGAGCGCAGCGCGAGCCCGAAGCCGTCGAGGTCTTCGACGATGGACATCAGCCCGACGATGGAGCGGGTGAGCCGGTCGATGCGGTAGACCAGCAGCACGTCGAACTAGCCGGCCCGGGCCGCGGTCAGCGCGGCCTGCAGGCCGGGGCGCGCCAGGGTGGCGCCGGAGGCTTGGTCGACGAAGCGGTGGCTGATGACGTGGCCGGGCTGGGAGGCGACGAAGGCGTCCAGTCCGCTGGCTTGGGCTTCCAGCGAGTAGGGCTGGTTGACCTCGTCGGTGGAGATCCGGGTCAAGGTGGCGACCCGCACCGGCCCGGGCCCGGCTAGGCTCGGCCGGGCCGGTGCTCGGCGTCGGGTGTTGGCTGGCATGGGCTGGCTCCTGGGCTTCGCTGGCGTCGGTCGGGATCAAGGAGCGCTCGATCCGGCTGCGAAGTCAAGGCCGGCCGCCGGCCGGCCCCGGCGGCGCGTCCGCGGCGCAGGTAAGGGATGAGTAGCGCGCGCAACGCGGCGACCGCGCGGGCCCGCTCCTCGGCGCCGAGCGGCACGTACTGCGGCGGGTGCACGACCAGCGGAGGCCGCGACGCCGGGGTCGGCCGGCCCGGTGGCTGGCCGTGGACCCTGTCTGCCTGGGGATCGCTCACCGCTTCGGTGGTGGCGGTCCGGCCGGCACGGCCGGCTCGGCGTCGAGGCGGCCTTCGACCCGGGCCAGCCGTTCCCGCACACCGCCGACGGCGACTCGACCCGGCCGATCGCGGTCTCCATGCGCCAGCCTGCCTGCCCGAGCAGGTTCACGGTGGCGGCCAGCCCGGCCAGGTCGGTGCGTTCGCCTTCCCGCCGGGCCGCGCGGGCGTTGGTGTAGGCGAGCAGCGCGGCCAGTGTGGGCGGGGTGGCGCCGACCGCGGCGGCGAGCACGGCCGCGCTCATCGCCGTCTCCACACCACGACGTCCTCGTGCCCGACGACCTGGCGGGGCAGGCCGTTGGCGCGGGCCCGGCGGACCTGGTCGAGGGCGAAGAACGACACCCGGGGGACGAGCGCGTCGTCGCGCAGCCCGGCGAGCAGCGCGACGTTGCGCTCGTAGAGCACCAGCCCGGCGTCCTCGCCGACGCGGGCGAGCAGGCCGGGCAGGTCGACCAACTCGCCGGCCCGCCAGTACGGCCGCACCGTCATCGCGACCACCCCGCCGGGACGCAGCAGCTTGGTCGATCCGGCGAGCACGTCGCGCATCGCGGCGAGCAGCGCGCCGAGGCCGACGTGGGCGAGGTTGGCCGGGTCGCTGCTGTAGCGCCAGTGCGCCTTGCGCACCCCGGCGCCGGGGCGGGTGGTGACCTGGCCGTGCACGCTCGGTCCGTACGGTGGGGAGGTGAATACGAGCGCGGCGAGGCCAGCCACCGCCGGGTCGAGCAGTCCCGGCAGATGACGGGCGTCGCCGCAGACGACCTCACCGTGGCCGCTGGCGCCGTGCTCGCGGGCGCGCTCGACGTTGGCCCGGGCCAGCTCGGCCCACACCGGCTCGTACTCGACACCGATCCCGTCCCGGCCGAGGTGGACAGCTTCGACGACGGTGGTACCGATCCCGCACATCGGATCGACGACGAGGTCCCCTGGCTTGGTGTAGGCGGCGACGACGGCGCGGGCGATGGCCGGCAGCATCTTCGCCGGGTGCCGGCCGGAGACGGCCAGGTAGCGCTCGGCCCGTTGGGCTCGGGCGGTGTGCTGGGCGGTGCCCACACCGAGATTCCTAGCTCGACGCTCACCGGCCCACCGCCGCGCTCGGGCGCAGGAACGCGCACACGTCCTCGTGCACGACGAGGTGGGCGGGCTCACCACGGGCGCGGGCACGGCGAGCCTGGCACCTGTTGTGACCGCTACCGCACAGCGTCAGAGCAGGCCCCGAATCGAATCCCGGGGCGCCGCAGACGTCCGGGCGTTCATTCGACGATCGCCGGCGAGCCACCCGGCGTGACATTGTCGACCTATGAGTCAGGCAGAGGAAGGGGCCGTGCCAGAACCGTTGGGTTGGCCGTTCGGTATGGGCGACGTGGCGGACGGACAGCCGGGCGCGCCAGAAGACTTGTGGTCGGGCCCGGGAACGGTGGAGCTACCGCCGGCGAAGCCAGGCGATCCCATGGTGGCTTATACCTCCAACATGACGCTTCAGAGGCGATGGTCAAGGGATGCCGATCTGCAACTCACATCAGTGGGAGATCAGCCCTGGACCGGCGGTCCTCGAGACACGAGCGGGCTCCCCAGCATCGACGGAGGCACACTCGTTGACCCCACGTGTTGGCGGGTCTCCGGTCACGCGCCTACCACCCGGATATTCACGGTGAGTGAGGTCCTGCTTGGCGACACCAACGCTGTCGCCACGGCCGTCCGCTTCGGGCTCGCCAACTGGGTCCACTACGTCGGCGGCCCTGTCCAAACCGATACGCGGTCATACGCCTCGCGCCTTGAATTAACTGCTGGCGCGCACAGACTGCGCCTCGATCAGGTGGCAGACGATTGGACGCCCGACTGGCAAGAAGTCGGCTACAGAGCGGGCATTACTCACATTGGAGAACTTACTCGGGCGGACGGCACGGTCATGAGCTACGCCGAGGCCAGGGGGATGTTAGAAGCGATCTTCTTCTGGGCGAGCCTGTTGCGGGGGGCTTATTCGGCACCGATCACTGCCATTGGCCGCGGCCCGGACTCAGAGGCATTGTGGACGCAGCACGCCGCCTGGCACGTCGACCCCTGGTCGAACGATCATGGCGCTCTACCTTGGCCAATTGCAACCGAGCTTGACGAGTCCAAGCCGACCGTGGAAGCACTCGGTAGGTCGCTCAACAGGGTCGCCAAGCTATTGGAAGACGAGCAGTGGAAAGAGACGCTGGGTCGAGCAATCTTGTGGCTGTGTACCGCCAACACCGGCCAGACGGATGGCGACTTGATCCTTGCCCAGGCAGGACTAGAACTGCTTGCCTACGTCATCGGCACGCGCCGGGGTCTTCTCACAGACGAGGCGTTTACGAAGCTCACTGCGGCCGACACGATCCAGCTGGCACTGACGACGCTGGGTATCTCTCTTGACATCCCCGTCGCAATGCAGCAACTCTCGACGTACGCAGCGGGTCGACAACTCAATGCTGCCCAGGCTGTCGCACAGATCCGAAATACGGTCGTTCATCCCCCGACGAGCCAGAAACAGCGGCACAAGGACCTGCGAGATCACCGGTTGAAAATCCAGGCCAAACGGCTGGCGTTGACACTTCTCGAACGTGCCCTTCTGAGGATCTGCGACTACGACGGTGCCGTCTGGGACCGTGCCGTTGGCCGAGCGACCGTGTCCTGGTGACGTCCAGCCGGGCGTAGTGCACGTGATCGTTGGGGGCGGTGGCGAGGTGATCCTTTAGCGAGGGCCATTGACATGCGCGGGCGTTCAGGCCGTCGGACATTGTGGCTGGTCATTGCCCTATCGGGTAACTGAACCCCACGGGCGGGGAAAACCGTGCCATTACGACGACGACGGTCTGTACCTACATGCTGCGGTGCTTGGAGTGGAGGTGCTTCGGGCCCCGGAGAGTACCTGCGTCGGCGCTCGCCGGGGGAACCGGGCTGAGCGGCTACCTGGCAGAACCGTCGCAGCCGGTCTCCGGCAGACCGGTAATTGATGACGGCAGTTTCTCGGTCGCGCCGGCTGCTAGCACGGGAACTCTGGTGACTCGCTACTCGGCCTCGTCGAACCGGAGGCGCTCGGCTATCTCGCGGATCTGTCGGTCGTGCTCGGCCGCGGCTTGCTCAGCGGCTTCGGCACGCGCGCGTTCGGCCCGCAGGTGCTGTGCAGTCGTTTCGTTGAGCTGCCGTACGACCAGCTGGAGCGTCTGGAGGTGGTAGCGCTCCAGTTCATCGATGGTCGTACTGTCGAGCACGATCCGATCGCCATGTACCGAGGCAATACCGGGCCGGTGCATGGATGTCCACGCAGGCGGCGAGTTCCAAGCGTCGGCGAACCTCGCCGACCACACTTCAGGCGGGACTCTGTTGAGCACCAACGGAACCCGATAGAGCCCGCTGCCTCGCGTCACGTCGTTTCGCGGACGACCGACGCCCTCGGTGTCCACACCGACGATCCGGACCGGCTCGTCGTTACTCACGACTCGCGCTGCCGCCGTCCAATCACGGCTACTGCGGCGGGCGCCGTGCCCAGGCGTTGGAGGTGCTGCGGTAAGCCCAAGATGCCGCGCCGCATCCTTGACAACTCGCACCGCGCAATGATCGAGAGCCTCCGGGTCGAGTTGCAACCAATTCACGTCGGCGAGCGACGGCGGCATCGCGACGTCCGCAACGCGCAGTGGCAGCACCGTCACCCGCCGAGGGCGGCGCCGCAGTTGTTTGCTCATGGCTAGCGCCCTCTCCTTGCGGCACCAGTTCGACTCCACCGATGCCGGACTGACGAGTGCCGCGACAAAGTCGAACTCGGCAATCGCTTCGGAGATCCGGTCGATGAGCGAATCGCCAATCAGCAATTCACCCTGGTCCAACCAGACCCGGGCCCCCGCCGCCTCAAGTGCCGCTGCCAACGCATGCGCGAGGCCGGCGTCCTCGTGCGCATAGCTGATGAAGATCGAAGGCTGCAGGTCTGCCATATCGTCACGGTAACCGGCCGCCACTCGAGATGTTCGGTGATTTGTCCTGACTCGACAGCGTCCGCGGCACTCAGCCCGTCCACCCGGTCACCCTGCCCTCCAGCAGCGCGCTGATCCGCCGGAGTCGGTTCAATACCTGCTCAAGGTTGCGGCCGGCGAGCACCGCACCGGACACGGATTGCTGCGCCGGCACCAGCCCGTCGGAGACGCGCTGCTCCAGGCCGGAGACATCCGGCAGGCCGCACGCGCGGGCTGCGCCCCTCCGAGTAACGCGCACACGTGACGGGAGTGGGCGGAGAGCTTCGCGCTCAAGCCGTTCGCGAAGGCCACGACGTTGTGCGAGCCCACGCATAGAAACTAGTGCCTGCTGAACACGCCCGCCTCGGCTCAGTCCAACCTCGCTACGGAGAGGATGAGCATCCGACGCTGTCCGAGGACATCGCTCGCCACCTTGGCGGTGGGACGTTGCGTGAGCGGACGCGCGCTGTCCGTGATCCGTGCGGGCGTGGCCCGGCATGTTCACTGACGTGAGAATCGGCGGGTGACCAGCGGTTTCGCCCTCGTCGGCGTTGCGCATCGGATCCACTTCCAGCCGCAACCGGTCCCCGCCATCCCGATCGTGTGCTCCACCCATGCCGTACTCCCTTCTGCTCACGACGCTCGCCACCGGCACCATGCCGGCGGCGCAGGCACACCGGCGGACGGCTCGCCCGGCGGCGTGGTGACGCAGGCAGCGCGAAGCCGCGTTCCGGGATCCGGCCGCGACACGCGCCACGACACTCGTTCGGTTACCTCGGTCAGCCGCCCTCGCGGCGTAGCTCGGTGGTTACACGGGGACGCTGGACCGTCGATGGACGCTCCATCTCGCCGCGAGGTCAAGGGCGTCCTATAACGGTTTGGTAACGGCTCCCCCGACTCGGCTGGCGCCCGGTCACGGTTTACGGCCCGCCGGGTCTTCTACACGACATAGCTGTTTCACCGGCGCAGCGCTGGGGCGGCCCTCATGACGCTGCGCTGGTGCTACCGGAGGGGAGAACTCTGATGGGCTGGACTCGGAGGATGAGCGCGATCGGCGTCATTGCGACGGTCGCCGTCTTTGCGTGCTCAGTGGCGGTACTGCCCGCATCGGCTTCGACTGGTGATACCGCCACGCCTCCGCAAGGCGGCAGCCTGACCGGTAGCACTGTGAGCCTGATTGTCCCGGGGCTTTCCGCGACTTGCACTGTGTACCAGCAGGGTCATGGGTTGGTCACGGTGTACACGAACGCGAACGTTCAAGAGGAGTCCCTGAACAACTCCTGGTCTACCTGTGGTTCGTTCCTAACGCGGCTGGTGACATTCGCCGAAGTGGAAAACCTCAACCCTGTGTACTACCGCGCTGCGTCCAATTCGAAGACAGGGTCCGGAGATGGTCCGGTGTCTGTGGTTGCCAGTACCAACGTCCCAGCGACCTTCTACGGCCCCTCGTTGCGATTCACCTGGACCACGAACGCATATTTCTCGAACGGAACATCGCTCAGAATCTGCCAACAAACCACGACGAACGTGGCCTTGGAAGCTACTTCATATACCGCCTCGTGTTGATGATTCGTCTCAGCCGTGGGAGGTCTTTACGGCCATAGAAAGGTTCGACTATGAAACGAAGGATCTAGGCCTTGGTGGGCGTTGCGTCGCTGCTCGTCGCGGCCGCCTGTGGTAGTTCGCTTGATACCGCCAAGGTCACCACTGACAAGAGTTCATACAACCTTGGGCAACCGGTGGTTTATACATTGCAAGTCATCGCGGCGGGGACCCCGGCGACAATCACCTACTACGCCACCGCGAGCGACACATGGCAAATCAGTTGCTACTCGATCCTGTTCATACACGAGTGCAACAACGCAGAATTCGACTTCGCAACGAACGTGCCCATTGGCCCCATGACAGTCCCCGGCTTCGGGGGGCAGATTGTCCTAACTGTGGCCGAGCACTCCGGGCCTCATGAAGCTGGCGAGGACATCACGTCATGTCAAGTCGACAGCGGGACGCAGAAATGTGTGGTGAGCGGAAACAGCACGGATCAAAGTGCCTTCGATGTATCCTCGACTGGCATTGGTGGAGGATCCGTGGTCCAGTTGGGTGTGCACGTTTCTACCTCGGGGGAAGCACGGGTGACCTCGAGGCCTGGGCGCAGTTCGGGGAACTAGCGTGACGAAGAGGGACCGGGCGGTCGGCTTCGCCGTCGCGATGTGCGGGGCGCTTTTGCTCGCCGGTTGTGCCTCATCGTCGGGCACCAAGGGGGGAGCGACCCCCGGCACCACGGCTCGGCCTGCACACTCGTCCGTTCGGGGCGGCAGCAAGGTCGCTCAATCGGCGACGGCTTCCCAGTTGGCGGCGCCGGATGGAACGAACGGATCGGGCAATTCGTCGCAGGCATGTTCCTCCCTTCTCTGTGATCGCGTGATCGCCCCTTCGACCACAGCGGACATACACGGTTGGGCTGAGGGATTCCTAGGTCAGGGATGGGCACGAGCCACGGGTGCGGAATCAGGTTCGTTCGGTGTTCCACGGTTTTGGAACAGCTCTTATTCCGAGGCGACACACGAAGTGGACTTCTCGGGGACCAACTCCAATGGCTCGTCCATGGGATTCGGCATCGAGTTGAATAATGCTGGTGCCGCTCTTTTTGAGGGCTTCTTTGTCACCGTGCCCTATTCGCCTCCGCAGGGTGGCGGCGGGTCAATCACCTATACGTTTACGACTGTGGCAGCTGCTCGTTTCCTAGGCGCTCCGGTCGGCTCGAACTGGCAGTCCCCAACGCAAGACCACCGATATCTCGTCACCCTCCAGCACCCGAATAGTGCGGAGTGGGAAATGTCAATTCGGCCAAACCCCGGAGGCCCGGGACCACAGCCCGAGTTGACCAGCGGTTCTTTAAGTCTCTCAACCTCAAGTGTTCGCCCGCCGTGGTCCGAGGTTCAGATGCAACTGACAGCTCGCTCGCCGTATGGGCTGGTGCAGGGCTCGGTAAAGCTAAGTCGACATAGCGGCCCGTTTACCTACACCACGAAGACGTCCTCGTCTGCCAGTCCATAGTGTTCACTTCAGCAGGGTGGGCCATTGCGGCGCGTGCGGGGTAGGCGGGGGCGTTGGCTTGCGGGAGCCGCCTTCCTACTATTGGTCATTTTTGGCGGGCTGATCCTGCGCACGGTCTTGCAGGATAACCAGCGGGCGTCTATTACTGCGAACACCCTTATAGCGTTGGCTCGGCACGCAGGCCACGTGCAAGTCGTCGCGAACCAACACTATGTTGGCACCAATAGTGATGGCCTGTCTGGGCCGGGGGGACAATATTGCTTCTTCTTTGCGAACGTAAGATTCCGGACATCGACATCGCGCGCGAGCCTAATTGACGGGGTAAACGCGCAGATCCGCCAGGGCCTTGCCAAAGCCGGGTACCTGGTCAGCGCCGCCGCCGTGCAAATCGCCCCTGACTTGATTGAGCTGGAGGGCGTCGGCATTGGATCTGGTGGTCGCTTCGACCCGCGATGCTGGTAGCGGCCCGACAGGTCCGCTAGCACCTCCGCTCCGATTCCGTTGCCCATGGAGATCATCGGACCCCTGACCAACGGACGGCGGTTCGGATTGCGACACCAGGACCAGGAGGGCCGTTTTTCCCGGCCGGTATGTCGCGAGTTACCGGACATCCGATATTCGGCACGTCCGGACGGGTTGGTTCGGCGACACCGCGCTTCACGATGGGTGACGGAAATCTTGGTGCAAGCTCTCGGGGTCGCAGGAGGTGCTGAGGTTAGACAGGTCCGCGCCCACGAGCCGAAAGCCCTCCCTGCCGACCCGTTCGAGGCGGACGAACGGTCGCCGGACCGGCTCCTCTTTCATCCGCTGCATCGTCTTGAAGGCGGTCGCCTTGGCGTACGCAGACCCGGCCGTGACCATCTCGGCGTGAACCTCGCGGACGGTGAAGGTTTCCGCGCCGGTGCGCGCGCGCAAGGTCTGCAGCGCGGTCAAGACGGCCTCACGGCAGGTAGGCGCTGACCATCTGTGCCGTCCCAGGCGCAGACGGTCACCGGGGAAGCTGGGACGGCGGTTCGTATTCGGAGGCATCATCACCACCGTTGATCATGCCTTTGACATGGGCGTACGCGAATTTGTCCGTTTCGGCGGTAAGACCACGGTGTGGCCACGGGGCACACGCCGGCGCCGTCCCGGGCAAAGTGCCTGGTCAGGGGCACCGGCGCTGCCGGTAGTGGAAGTGCGGTTTCCCGCCACTGTGGTGTGACCACCGTTCCCGCCACTGGCGACTTGGGTATCGTGATCAATACTTGAGTATTGTGCACAGTACTACGGTATCGTAGCTCGGTGGACGTTTCTGATCCTGGTCGTGCGCTCGCGACCGGCTTGACCATGCCGATCTTGCGGGCGATGTCGTCCCGCTCGAACCCGACGACCGCGGCGCAGATCTACCGGGTGATGCAGCAGGGGACGGAGGCGGGGGTTCGGCGGGCGATTGAGCGCCTAGCGGCTCAGGGTGTGGTGCTCGGTGAGCCGGTGGGGGATCGGACGGTCTATTCGCTCAACCATGACCACGTCCTCGACCGGGCCATCCGAGCGCTGCTGCGGGCGCCCGAGGAGCTGCCGCGACGGCTGCGCGTGGAGCTGGCCGACTGGAGTATCCAGCCGGTCTCCGCTGCCTTGTACGGTTCGGCGGCACGCCGTGACGGGGACGCGGACAGCGACATCGACATCCTGCTCGTGCGTCCGGTCCTGGGTCGGTCCGCGACACGGGACCAGTGGGTGCGGCAGGTGCATCAGCTGCGTGAGGCGGTGCGCCGTTGGACGGGTAACCGCGTTCAGATCACCGACCGCTCCAGAACGACGCTTCGGCGGTTGGCCGCGGCGCGCGAGCCGATCGTTGACCAGTGGCTCACCGATGCAGTTGTGATTGCCGGCCAGCCGCTGGATGAGCTTGTTGACGTGGCATGAGTCCGGCTGGGCGGCGCCAACGATGCAATACCAACGACGCCCGATTGCGGCTCGCGCATGCCCGGGCGTACCTGGAGGACGGCGAAGCTGATAAGCGGCGACCCGGCGAAACCCGAGGAGGTCGACTTCAACCATGTCGCAGCCGGTAATGCTGTGCTCGCGGTGATCGCGGCCGGTAACGCGCTGTGCTGCCGTCTGCTCGGGGAACGAGCGCGCGGTCAGGACCACCGGGAAGCCGTGCGCCTGCTCGAGCAGGTCAGGTTCGGCCCAGGGGCGGCGACGGAGCAGACGCGCCGAAGCCACGCCTTGGCTGCCGCACTGGCCACCGCCTTGGACCTCAAGGACGATTCCCACTACGGCACCCTCATGGTCGGCGCGGCAGAGCTGCGTCGCCTGATCCGTGCCGCGGACAAGCTGGTATCCGCCGCAACATCGGTCATGTAACCCGCGCCCGCTGACGAGAACGGCCGCCGTGGCATGCTCTTCTGGGCGGGTGAGGCGCTGTCAAGATCGGTGCTTCGGTGTGGCCTGTGGCCACACCGAAGCACCCCGAATGCGTCCGAGAGGCGGTGAAAGCAGCCGAGTTCCTTGATACTTTGAGCGGGCGCGGCGCCAAGAGCGTGAATCCGTGGGGTTCGATTCCCGCCACCGCTACCGCCACCGCCACCGACGAATTGCGACAAATTATTTCCGCCAACTTATCGCTACCCGGCGACTAGTTACCGGCAAGATTCGGGACGCGGAATCGCAGACGGCGCAGAACTGTCGTCGAGCCCTCGGTTCGCAGCCCGAGCTGGCGGGCGTCCGCCAGCTTGAGCATGCCCGACAGAACGCCGAGGACCATCGGGGGGTCGCCGTCCAGAACGAGGTCGGGCGACGGCGCGGTGCCGAGGTGCGTGGTGATCGCGCCGCCGCCCACCTCGATGACGACGGGCTGGTCCCCGGTCCGGACCTCGATGGTGGCGGGCGGGCCGTCGGGCTCGCCGTCTTGCAGGAACTGCGACACCGGGAAGGCGAGCCAGTGACTTCGAAACACCTCGTTGCCCGTGGGGTCGGGCATGAACCTCACTCCCCAGCCCCCGAGCGCCTGCAGCACCGGTTCCAGCTCGCGGCCGGCATCGGTCAGGTCGTACAGGGTCGTCGCTACGGGAGGCGGGACCGCCTCCCTGCGCACCAGTCCTTGCTCCTCGAGCTCTTTGAGGCGCTGGCTGAGCAGGTTGGTGGCGATCCCGGGCAAGCCGTGTTGAAGATCGGTGTAGCGGCAGCCGCCTTGGAGCAGCAGCTCTCGGACGATGAGCAGAGTCCACCGGTCGCCAACTACGTCAAGGGCCTTGGCCACTGAGCAGTACTGGCCATACGAGCGCATCTCGGCAGCGTAGCCGCCCCCCACTGGAGTTTCAATAGTTGTAGCTTGACTTTCTAAAGAGCCTGGGTTAAAAACGCGGCATGCGCACCAAGCCCCTGATCCTTGCTTCGCTCCTCCTGGCCTCCTTCGCCATCAACCTGGACACGACCATCGTGAACGTGGCCCTGCCCACCCTGGTGCGGGAGCTACACGCCACCACCACCCAGCTCCAATGGGTGGTGGACGCCTACAACCTGGTCTTCGCCGCTCTGCTCCTCACCTCAGGGAGCCTGTCGGACCGCTTGGGTCGCAAGGGGATGCTGCTCGGGGGCCTGGCCGTGTTCGGGCTGGCCAGCCTGGCGGGCGCATTCACCACCATGCCGTCGGCGCTCATCGCTGCCCGGGCCGTGATGGGCCTCGGGGCGGCCATGATCTTCCCGGCCACGCTGTCCGTCATCGCCAACGTCTTCACCGAGCGCCGGGAGCGGGCCCTGTCGATCGGCCTGTGGGGCGCCAGCGCCGGCGTGGCTATCGCCGTTGGTCCCATCGTGGGGGGTTTCCTGCTGGAGCACTTCTCGTGGGCGAGCATCTTCGTGTTCATGGCCCCGGTGGCCGCTGTCGGCGCGCTGCTGGTGGCGCTCAGCGTGCCAAGCTCGAGGGACCCAGCCGCGACGCGTATCGACGTGCCCGGCTTCGCCATGTCCACCGCCGCAATGGCAGTCGTGGTCTTCACGATCATCGAGGCTCCCGACGTCGGCTGGTCCAGCGGGCGCAGCGTGGCCGGCTTCGCCGTCGCCGCCGTGTTGTTCGCGCTGTTCATCGGGTGGGAGCGCAGAGTCGAGACGCCCATGTTGGACGTGCGAATGTTCCGCAACATGCGCTTCACCGCCGCCAGCGGGTCGGTCACCATCGCCTTCTTCACGCTGTTCGGCTTCATCTTCCTGATGACCCAGTACTTCCAGTTCATCCAGGGCTTCAGCCCGCTATCCACGGGCGTGCACTTGCTGCCCGTGGCGGCCTCGGTGGCGGTGAGCTCGGTGATCGGCACCCGGCTGGCGGTGCGCGCCGGGAGCAAACTCGTGGTCGCGATCGGGCTTCTCGCCATCACCGCCTTCTACGTGTGGGTGGCAAGCGTGATCACCGCTCATACCACCTACGGGGTGATCGCCGCCCAGATGGTCCTCTACGGCGTTGGCATGGGCTTCACCTCCGCGCCGGCGACCGAGTCGATCATGGGGGCGGTGTCGATCCACAAGGCCGGGGTGGGCTCCGCTGTCAACGACTCGACCCGCCTGCTCGGTGGCACCCTCGGCGTGGCAGTGATCGGCAGTGTGTACGCCTCGCTGTACGGGTCCAAGCTCACCGCCGGCCTGCCGGCCCGTCTCCCCTCGGGCCTGTCCGCTGTCGCCCACCAGTCGGTCGGCGCCGCCATCGCCGCGTCGAACCGCCTGTCCGCGGTCGGCCTGACCCACGTCGGTGCCGCCGTGCACCGGGCCGCCTTCGACGCCTTCCTGCACGGCATCAGCGTGGGGTGCCTGGTGGCAGGCGGCGTGGCCGTGCTGGGTGCCCTCATTGCCATCGCCTTCCTCCCCGCCCAGCCAGCTTCGGCAGCCGCGCCCGAGGCGAGCGGGGTGCTCGAAAGGGCGAGCCAGATCGCCGTCGGCTCGTCTTTCCTGTCGTTCGAGCCGCTGCCTGTCGCAGCGGGTTCCGGGGGGGCTGCCCTCGGAACCGCGAGCCCGGTCGGCCCGACCGCCGGAGGGTGCACCGATGTCTGAGCGATCGAAACACCGAGGTCATGGCCGACACGAAGATGCCTGTCGGGCGACCGGCGTGGGTTGATGCCGAACTCTTCCCCTTTCAGAGCCGTTTCGTTGACATCGATGGGCACACCGTCCACTACGTGGACGAAGGATCGGGGCCGACGCTGCTGTTGCTTCACGGCAACCCGACCTGGTCGTTTGTGTACCGCGACGTGATCCGCACGTTGCGGAACGAGTTCCGCTGCATCGCCCTCGACTACCCCGGATTCGGGCTGTCGACCACCGTCCCGAGCCGAAAGAACAGCCAGCGCCGCCACTACCTCATCGCGGCAGGAACTACCTGCAGGCTCCCGTCCGCCCAGTCCATGAAGCCGGCTGCTTTGCGCGCCCGCCTGATGGCGGGGGCTTTCGCGAACGTCGCTTTCGTCGATGCTCAGCGCCTCGTCGAGGCCCTCGGGTTCGAGCGGCTGCGGGTGACGGGCAGCCACCATGTCTGTGCCCGACCCGGCATCCCCGAGCAGCTCAACTAGCAGGACCGACGCGGGCAGGCGAAGCCTTATCAGCTTCGTCAGCTGGTGGCCCTGATTCGCCAGTACGATTTGGGCATCGAGGAGGACAGGCCGTGACTCCGGGATCCGATCAACGTGTTCTGGAGCGACGAGGACACGGCATGGGTGGCCGATGTCCCCGACCTGCCCTACTGCTCGGCCCTGGGCGATAGCTCGCACGAGGCCGTGGCGGAGGTCGAGGTGGCGATCAAGGCGTGGCTCGACGCGGCTCGGTCCAGCGGCCGGCAGGTTCCTCCGCCGTCGGCTCGAGTAGCGCAGGCATGAATGTCCTGTCCCCGACCGGCATGGGTGATCGCGGCCACCACCGCTGATTACGCGGAACCAAGACCGATCACAGGGCCGACAAGCAGCGGGTAGCGGTTCGGATTGTGTGACATCAGGACCACATGTGATCATGGCCTGAGCATGGCGGTCGCAAATTTGTCCGGTTCGGCGGTGTGACCAGGGTGTGGCCTCGGGCCACACGGCTGTGGGGTCTGGTGCCAGGTGCCTGGTCAGGTGGTGTCGCTGCCGAGGCCGGAAAGCGGTTTCCCGCCGCTGTGGTGTGACCACCGTTCCCGCCACTGGCCGCGTGCGCATCGGCCGGCCGCTGGATGAGCTTGTTGAGGTGGCATGAGTCCGGCTGGGCGGCGCCAACGGTGCAACACCAACGGCGCCCGATTGCGGCCTGCGCACGCCCGGGCGTACCTCGAGACGGCGAAGCTGATCAGCGGCGACCCGGCGAAACCTGGGGAAGTTGACTTCAACCATGTCGCAGCGGGTAATGCTGTACTCGCCGCGATCGCGGCCAGCGACGCGCTGTGCTGCCGTCTGCTCGGGGAACGAGCTCCCGGTCCGGACCACCGGGAAGCCGTACGCCGGTTCGCGCCCCGACCACGGTCGGGTAGTCGGGCCGCGTTTCCCTACCTATGCTCGGGGTCGTGGGCAGACTCCTCTACTCGGCGATCGCATCGCTGGACGGTTACGTGGCGGACGACAACGGAGACTTCCAGTGGGGCGCGCCCGACGAGGAGGTCCATGGCTTCGTCAATGACCTCGAACGGCCCATCGGCACGTACCTGTACGGCCGGCGGATGTACGAGGTGATGCGGTTTTGGGAGGACCCGGCGGCAGGGGGGCGCTCGGTGGTGTCTCGGGACTTCGGCGAGGTGTGGAGGGCCGCCGACAAGGTGGTGTTCTCGCGGACCCTGGAGGTGCCGTCGACAGCGAAGACGAGGCTCGAACGGAGCTTCGATCCAGCCGCGGTACGGGCCATGAAGGCAGATGTGACGCGGGACCTCACCGTGGGGGGCCCGTGCCTGGCCGGCGAGGCCTTCCGGGCCGGACTGGTGGACGAATGTCATCTGTTCCTCACGCCCATCCTGGTTGGCGGCGGCAACAGCGCCCTTCCCGATGGCGTGCGGACGGACCTGGAGCTGCTAGGCGAGCGACGATTTGCGAGTGGAGTTGTCCACCTCCACTACCGGGTGAACGGTCTCGCCTGATCACTGCGGAGCTGCGCAGTGCCCTCGACGGTCAGAATCACCCCGGAGACTTACGAGACTCCAGTCCGTCGGGTGGCTGTGCGGGCTTGCTCGCTCCGTCCGCCGTGGTTGTCTGCTCGATGCCCTGGAGGCCGTGCTTCCGGAGGTAGGTGACGAAGGGCGCTCGTCGGGCTGCGACGGCGCGGGCTCGCCTTCTGCACTCATTGGTGCGACCCCAGGCGGAAGGACGACCAGCGGCGATACGCGCTTCACCCTCGGTCGCTAGAGCTGGCGCTGGAGCTAGCCCTAGCGCCGCCGGCACGGCCGTGCTGGCCTTCGACTCCAACGCGCGTGGGGTTGCTGGCTACCGCCGAACCGCCGGCGTGCTGGATGTGCTTCACATAGACACCCACGCCGCAAGCCGCGGTCAGCGAGGCGATTGCAGCGAGCGGGACCAGCCGGACGGGAGTCCGGGTCGGAGGTGCCGTCGTTGGAGGGCGCCAAGGGGCGTACTCCGCGTGGGGCGGTCACGCCGCCTCCGCCTGGAGCACTTCAGCGACGGGACGACGCGCGCCGATGCGGGTGGCGATCGTCGTCAGCACGGCTATGACCAGCAGCGTCAGGACGATCAACGCGAGAAACCACAACGCGGAGGGGAGTGTCATGGTGCCGGGGCCGCTCTTGACGGCGGCGTAGATACCGATCCCGCCGGGTATGCCGAGCAATGCTCCGAGCAGGGCAGGGACCAGCTGGGCCCCTGATAGGCCGGCGGTGATCTGCCCAGGCGTGGCCCCGAGCGCTTGCGCGAGCGCCGCTGAGTGCCGAACGTCTAGCGCGGTCGTCCAGGCGATGAAGACGGCGTTGACGGCGGCCAGGACGACGAGCATGACCGAGATGATGGTGGTGGCATCGGCCAGGCGGGGACCCAGGGGCCAGCCGGTTGCGGTTGCATGCTGGATCAGTATGGCGACAAGAACGAGACCGCTTGTGGTGACAGCGATGCTCAAGACGCTCAGTAGGAGTCGTCGCGGGCGGCGAGCCAGGAGCCTTGTGCCAAGCAGCAGCGGTGCCGGCAAGCGCGTGGAGAACCGGATAACCCACTCGCGGCGCCGTGGGCGCGGTGCCGAGTCGTTGAGCGCGGCAACCGTGCTCTGACGAGCGGCGCGAACCGCTGGCACCAACGTTGCGATAATCGCCACCCCGAGTGCCAGAGCGGCTACAAACGCGACCGTGGTCCCTGTCACGCTGGGGGCGCCAGCGGCACCCAGGAGACCAGCGGCCGGACCATCGATCAACGGCGCTGCTAGCCATCCGACGACGAGCCCGACGAGGGCGGCGCACAGACCTACTACTACGTGCTCGAAGAGGAGCACGGCGGCGACTAGCCAGGGGGTGCCCCCGACCGCCTTCAACAGACCGACGCGGCGGGTCTGCTCGGCCATTCGTCCACCGACAAGGACGGTCACGCTCGCGAGCGCCAACAGCGCCAAGAACCAGCTGCCCGTCAGTAGTACCGTCCGGATCTTGGCGAGTGTCTGGGCGTCCCCATCTTGGATGTTCTGCCAGGAAACGAGGACAGGAGCGGTGGGCGAGTTACTTGCGTTGTAACGGTTGACGAACGTCGGAGCAACCGCAGCGTCGCGTAGCTTCAGGTTCAGGAAGTAGGCATCGGGGCCGAAGGTCCCCGTGAGCTGCATGACGTCGGCTTGAGTGGCCCAAACCAACCCCGGGTCGTGCGAGGCCACCCCGTTCGCCAGAAAGCAGCCTTCTGCCTGACCGCAGGTATTGGGGTAGGAAGGGATAGCTGCGGTGACCGCCGTCCCTACGACACGGAAGCTGATGCTTCCAAGGTTCAGCAGAGAGCCGACGTGGACGTCGAGTGCGCTCGCGAAGCCGGCCTCGACGACTACGCCGCCGGGGCGAACCCAGCTGCCTTGCAGCAGCCTCGGTTGATCGACGGAGGCTGTTGTGGCGCTTCGGCCTTCGACCTCGGCGCTTCCAGTGGTGCGCCCCGTTCGCAGCAGCCTCCACGTCACCGGGAACGGTCCGCTGTGCGCGACGACGCCCGGAGCGTCCGTAAGAGGTGCGAGGGCGGCGGCATTCGCTTGATCGTTCCCGGCCGTCGGATTGCTAACCCCCGGCGTGGCCGAGGCCACTGGCCCGGCGGGCGAGCCGCCCTGGAAGACGGTGGCGACCACGTCCGGTCCGTTCGTGGCCGCGCGGGTTCTTGCGTAGGGACTGTCGGTCGTGCCGTGAACCGCCAGGCTCAGGGTCAGCGTCGCGGCTCCGGCCGAGATCGCGATCAGCAGAAGAATCGCCTGGGCCGGACGGTGGCGAAGGTCTCTCATTCCGAGCCGGCAGACGAGGAGGAAGCTACCCATCGCGGTCAACCGCCCAGGCCGGCGATGTCCGCGAGATTCCCCTGGGTGCCACCGACCAGGCGGGTCTCGTCGATGAATGCGCCGTCCCGCATCGAGATGAGCCGATCGGCGGTGGCCGCGATCCGCTCGTCGTGGGTGGCGATGACCAGCGTGAGACCAGAGGCATGAAGGGCCTCGAACAGGCGCATCACCTCTAAGGTGGCGGTGCTGTCGAGGTTGCCGGTCGGCTCGTCGGCCAGCACGATTTGTGGTTCATTGGCGAGCGCGCGGGCCACAGCAACCCGTTGACGCTGCCCACCCGAGAGCATCGACGGGAGATGTCCGGCGCGATCGCCGAGGCCGACCTGTTCAAGCAGCTGCCCGGCGCGCCGTCGAGCTTCCTGGGGTGAGCGTCCGGCGAGCAGGGCGGGCAGCTCGACGTTTTCCTGGGCGGTCAGCTCATCCATCAGATGGAACGCTTGGAAGACGAAACCGACCTCATGGCGACGCAGGTGGGCCAGCGCCCGTTCGGAAAGCTGGTCGATTCGCCGTCCGGACAGCCACACCGCGCCGGCAGTCGGCCGGTCCAGCCCGCCGAGCAGGTGCAGCAGCGTGGATTTCCCGCAGCCGCTCGGCCCCATCACAGCGACTGTCTCGCCGCGGGCGAGATCCAGGTCGACATCGTCCACGGCACGGACCAGGGCTTCACCGCTGCCGTAGTCCTTGCGCAGACCTCGGGAGGAGACCAACGTTGCCCCGGACTCGTTCATCGCCGTGCCTTCCTGCGGCCTATCCAACTGCGCTCACAGGCCGCCAACCACCGCAGGTCGGCTTGGAGGCGCAGCGCGATGCCCTCGAGCAGCAACCCGGCATCGGAACCCTCCGGTTCGGCCATCGCCGCCCGCTCGGCGTCCCTCAGCCGGCGCAGCAGTTCCCGGCGTTGCAGGTCGACGATCGAGATCGGATCGGCGAGGCCTGCCTGCGCCGCGGCGATCAGCTTCAAGTGAAACTCGGCCAGGTCGGGCTTCGGCCAGCTGACCTCGGCGAGCCATTCGCTGACCCGCTCGTGGCCTGCAGGTGTGAGCTCGTAGACCTTTCGGTCGGGGCCATCGGAGGTCCGGGGAGCACCCTGGCGGGTGATTAGGCCGGCGTTCTCCAGCCGGCCCAGCGTGACGTAGATCTGGCCGTCGTTCATGCCCTCGCCCAACGGACCGAGGGCATGGCCCAGCCGCGCGCGCAGTTGATAGCCCTGTGCAGGCTCCTTCGCCAGCAACGCCAATACCACTTCCTGCTGCATCCCAGACTCCCGACCTAACCGTTAGGCGAACTATAACGGTTAGGTCTTCAAGGCGCAAGGCCGCCCTTCGTTATCGGGTGGTCCGAACGAATGAGCGGGATTGGTGGCCGATCCGTCGCCTCGGCGACCATCTGCCGGCTCACTCGGTTACGGTGCTGGTGTGGAGCCGGAAGGTCACGCCGCGGACGGTGGGTCGTCTCTGGCGCAGGTTGCCGAAAGGGTGCGCGCGGCGCTGGACTCAGCTGACCTGGAGGCGTTCGGAGACCTTCTCGACCCGAACGTCACCTGGGGCGCTCCGGGCGACCCGTCGCCGTCGTGCCGAAACCGGCGCCAGGTGCTCGACTGGTACCGGCAGGGCCGGGCGGACGGTCGGCGCGCACAAGTCCTTGATGTCACCAGCCACCGAGACAAGATCCTCGTCTCGATGACGGTAACCTCGCCGCGAGCGACCGCCGACCAAGCCCGCGCCGATCGGTGGCAGGTCCTCACGATCGCCGACGGCCTCATCCGGGACATTCGGGGCTACGACCTCCGCGAGGATGCGCTCGCCGCCACCGGGCTCCCGAACTGATCGACCGCTCGGGTGCGCGGGACAAGGTGTCCCCACCCCCGTCCAGGACAGGGTGGGCGGGCAAGCCCGCCAGCCATGGCCCCGCCGGTCCGACGACCCGATGGGGCGTCGGCCTAGGCTGGTGCGCCGGATGAGAGTGGCGCGAAGCCGCGCGGTTGACCTGGAGGGCGCGTGACACAAGCAGCTTTCGTGTCGGCGAACCCTGGTCGCGACGTTCAGCGGGTCGGCACCGCGCGCTTCATCGGTGAGGATCCAGCAAAGATCCACCAGCCGGTATGGGCGGTGACCGGCAATCTTGGCGACAGTCAGTGTTACCTCGGGGTCCAGGCCAAGGTTGCGGCCATCCAGGTCGCACTGTCGAACCGCATCCGTCGCGATGACCTGCCGGCGCGGCTCATCTCGCCGGCGTACACGCTCGGGGTCTCCGACGGGCAGCTGAACGGCACGGACCGGATGCGCTACTCGTTGATCGGCCGCGAGCTCGTCAACGACAGCATCGATATGCACCTGCACGCGAACGAAGTCGCGGGCCTCGTCGCCGTTGTGGCGTGCGACAAGCCACCGGTCGGGACTCTTTCCGCTGCCCTGGAACACAACGCGCCCGCCGTATTCACCTCGGATGGGTCCATCAGGCCAGGCATCGATCCGGAAACCGGCGAGCGCATCGACTTGGTTACGGCCTTCCAGTACGCTGGCGAACCCGACCCGGCTACCCGCACGCGGGTTGCGCTGCATGCCTGCCCAGGCCAGGGGAGCTGTGGCGGGATGTTCACTTACAACACCATGCAGACCTTCATTGGCGTCCTCGGCATGGAGCCCCTGCACATGGTCGCCCCGCCGTCAGACGACCCGCGGCGGTTGACCGACTTCCCAGACCAACTGGTGGACTGCCTGGTCGCGATGACCGATGCGGGCATTCGTCCGCGTGACATCGTCACGCCCGCCTCGCTGCGCAATGCGCTCACCGTCACGATCGCGATGGGGGGCTCAACGAACGTAGCGTTGCACAGCGTCGAGATCGCCCGCGCCGCCGGGATCGACCTGTGGGGCGAGGTATTGAGTCAGAGCGAGTTCAACACGCTTTCTCGGCGGTTGCCCGTGCTGGTGAACATGCGGCCCTTCGGCTACTACTCGATGATCGACATCGACGCCAAGGGCGGCCTACAGGTCATCGTCAAGGAGCTGCTCGACGCCGGCCTGCTCGACGGATCTGCCATCACATGTACCGGTGAGACGCTCACCGAACAGGTGCACCGGCTCGATCCATCCAAACCGGATCATGACGTGATCCATGCGGTTTCCAAGCCGTTCAAGGACACTGGCGGCCTGCGGCTATTGAGCGGCAACCTGGCACCGGCTGGAGGGGCGATCCTCAAGGTCGCCGGCGTGGAAGGCGGTATGACGGATGGCGTCTTCACCGGCCTGGCACGTATTTTCAACGGCGAGCGGGCGCTGATCGCGGCACTCGAAGAGCGCCCCGATTCGTTCGCCGACAAAGACATGGTTGTGATCCGCTACGAAGGTCCGCGCGGCGCACCCGGCATGCCCGAGCTGCTCGATCCCACATCGCGCATCACGGCGCTGTGCCGGCGTAAGGACATCACGGTCGCGTTGATGACCGATGCCCGGTTCTCGGGAGGATCGGTAGGGCTCGTGATCGGTCACGTGGCGCCGGAGGCCTACCTCGGTGGTCCGATCGCGCTGATCGAGGACGGAGACACCGTCGTCGTCGACATCAACACCGATCGCATGGACTGCATCGAGCTCGAGGACCCGGACGTGTACGCGCGCCGCGCGGCGGCGTGGCAGGTGGCCGCGGACGCCAACGGAGGCCTCCACCCCGACGTGGCCCCGGTTACCAGCCGAGTCCTCACGCGGATGCGCGCTACAGCACGTCCTGCCCTGTGCGGCGGGGGAATGTCGGCCGGGTAGGCGCCATGCGGCGCGGCCACCCCCGCTAGGCACCCGCCCCCCGGCCAGCACATGGTGGCCACATGGTCACAGCGGCGAAAACCCGGCGCCGGGGCGTCACTCCAGACGAGCCGCACCCATGCCGGATACAGGCAGGCGACCTCACCGAGGCCGTGGACCTGTTCGTGACTGCGGCCCGCTCGGCACCGGGTACGGGCGAACCCGACCAGCTGCTTCGCCGCGCCGCCCCCCGGTCGCTGGGCGTTCAGCCTGCTTCGATGATGGTCGAGGGTGGTGCCGGGCGGGGAACTGAATGACGCTGGATCGTCAGGGCGAGGCGTCTGCCAATACGCACCAGGGCCAGGGCGGCCAGCACGATCAGGAATGGGTCCGCGGGAACACGGTACCGAAAATCGTCCAGCGCGATGACCGCGCTCGCGACCAGTAGCAGCGGCGTTAGCCAGATCAGCAGGGCGGCATCTCGTCGTGCCTCCGGCCAGGCTAAACCGAAGAGGGCCAAGGACCCGAGAACCCAGGAGCTAAATCGCTCTAGCTCCGCCCACTGATGAAGCCCATCGAGCGAAACCCCGATTGAGTATAGAAAAGTGGCGCGATTCCGAGAATGCGGGCAGAGTTGCGAACCACCTCGAGAGCTACGTAGTCGGGGTGATGCGCCATATAGGCTTCGGCGTAGCTGGAGAGTTGTTGGCTCAGTTGCGCCTCGTCGAGTCGGCGGTTTGCCAAGAGGGGCTGGAAGGTTGTGACGAGATTCTCTGGCCGCCAGGCGCCTGGAAATCGATGATCCAACCGAGCGGCGTCATTGTAGGTGCCCGCGAGGACTGGCTCCGATTGATCGGTGATCGGGATGAACCGATGAAAGGCAACAGCATCCCGCGCTAGCCATGGGGCCAGGCAGATGGCCGAGCAAACGCCGGCAAGGGCAAACGCGCCCCACTTCTGCCGGCGCGCCGTGACTATGATCAAGCCGGCTGGGACGGCTACGAGTAGTCCATTCGGTCGGGTGAGTCCAGCGCATGCGACCAACGCCCCGGTGGCGACGGCCTAGAGCAGGCCGCCCGCACGGCGAAAACGCAGAGCCGTCAGCAATGCGCCGAGCATCAGCGGGATGAACAGACTCTCGGTGAGTAGAGCCGCATCGACCAGAATCAGGGCTGGATAGACGGCAGCCACGCCGAGCGCGACGAGGCCTACGCTTCGGCCGAACAAGCGGTAGCCGAGGAGACTGATCAGAGCCACGGTGACCGTTCCCAGGACCGTCTGAGTCAGCCGTGGAACCAGGATTGCGTGGCCGAGTGCCAGATACTCACCGGCCAGCAGGATTGGGTACATCGGGGCTCGAAGGGTCGTTGGGCCACCCGATCGAGCAAGCCTCGAAACGCCGAAGCCGTGCCCGGAAGCGATGGAGATGGACAGGCGACGGTAGTCGGCGCCGTCAGCGAGGCAAGGTAGTTCTTGGTCACAAAGACGGTGGCCAACCGCAGGCCCCAGGCCAGCGCGAGTAGCCCCGCGATGAGGTAGAGGTCCCGCCTTCGCCTGTTGTTACAGAATTCCGCGATGCGTGAATCCCGGCCCGTCACCGAGGTAGTCAACATCGTGGTTGCGGACCTGACAAGTTCGCTCGGGCTCCGGAGCTTCTTCGCGGGGGCTCGACCCCCAAGCCGGATCTGTCGGCTGCCGAGAATCGACGGTTAGGCGAGGGCGTCGCCGATCAGTCCGAGCGGCGGGGCCCCCAGCGCCAGCAGGGCCTCGTGGAACCGCCGGTGCGAATACCCGTCCCGCCAGCTCGCCCGGGCTTGCTCGCGAAGATCGAGGATGAGCAGCTTGCCCCAGGTGTAGCGACCGTAGGTCGGGTCGAACGTGGCTCTTACCGCCTCGCTGCGTGCAGCCGGCCCGCGCAGGAACGCATCGGTCTCGAACGAGCGCACTACCTCGTCCAGCGTCATCGCCGACGTGTGCAGCCCGATCGCGGCCCGCAGCCGGGTCACCCGGAGCAACGCCTCGATGCAGACCCCGATGCAGTAGCGCGGGTCTTCGGCACGGAAGCCCTCTTCGAGCAGCAGTTCCTCCGCGTAGTGCGCCCAGCCCTCGACGAAGGCCGCCGAGAACAGGCTGCGCCGCACGTCGCCGGCCACCGTGCGCAGCATCCGTCCGTGCGCGTAATGCCCGGGGGTCACCTCGTGCACGGTGATCGCCGGGAGCGTGGTGCGGCTGAACACCGCCAACCACTCTTCCTGCTGCTCGGCCGGCCATGCGTCGTCGGGCGGGGTGACGTGGTACCAGGACGGCGCATCCGCCTCGAACGGCGCGGACCAGGACATCATCGCCATGGCGTAGCGCCGTGATCCGGGGGCCGGGCCGACGAGACACCTTCCCCCGGGATCGGCGAGCAGACCGTGGTCGATGGTGAAGGCCGTCGCCTCCTCGATCAGATCCCCCGCGGCGGCGTAGATGCCGTCCGCGTCCGGATGGTCGCGGAGCAGGCTGTCGATGAGCTCCGGCTGCGGAGTGCCGGCGGACAGCGCGGCGCACGCATCGGCGAGCAATCCCTTGAGCCGGGCGGACTCGGCGTCCGCATGCTCGGCCAGCCGACCCAGGTCCACGCTGATCGCTTCCCCGTCGGCCATGAGCGAGGCCAGCACAGCGGAGCCGAGTCCGGCTTCGATCCGCCCGGACGTGGCCGCGGCCTCGAAATGCGCGGTCAACCGATCGACCGCCGCCCGGCCCTCGGCGGCACCCGGTTCGTCTTGGCTCAGGGCAGCGGTCAGCCCACGCGCCGCCGGCAGCAGCGCGCTCGCAACCGGTGCCGGGACCGCGTCGAGCGAATTGATCGAAGCGTCGACTGCGTCCGGCCAGGCAGCCAGATGCCGGCGCCTCGCGGCGAGCCGCTCCTCCGCCGGTGCGTATTCCCGGTCGTAGCAAGCCAGATCGAGGTTGGCCAGATGAACCATCGGGTTCCACCGGTGAGCCTCGGCGACCCCGAAGACCGTCCGCAGCCCGGCCTCGGCCGCCACCAGGTGCGCCTGGTCATGCGGATCAGGCTCGGCCGGCCCGACTCCGAGCCGGGCCAGCCCGGCCGATATGCCGCTGGGTGACAGGTCCTGGACGATCCCGTCGTAGCGATGTAGCCCGGCGTACTCGCGTGCTTCGGCGATCTCGAGTTCGTGTACCGCCGACAGTCTGGAGTTCACCGCCCGAGGTTATCGTCGGCGCGGTGCGGCCGGATCGCTGCCGCCGAGGCCACGCTGCGTGCGGTCGGTGCGGTCCCGGAGGCGCCAGCTCAGCTCACGTAGACGTCGCCGTCGCGCCGGGTAACCCGGCCGCGGCCCAGCGGTAGCACGTGGGTGAGCATCCGGAACATCAGGCCGAGGCCCGGCACCTTGGCGAACATCCCCTGCGGGCCGCGGACCATGTGGCCGGTGGTGACGTCGTAGGCCGCCCGGTGCCAGGGGCAGACCAGGCAGCCGTTCTCGTCGATCGTGCCGCCCGCCAGGTCGGCCCGCAGATGCCGGCAGCGCCGGGTGACCGCGAAGTACTCCCCGTTGTTGCCGACCGCGTACGGACCGGCGCCGAGCACCGTGCCTGGCGGCAGCTCCGCCACTGCCGCCACCCGCAGATCCTCGTTCATTCCGCTACCGCAAGCACCAGCTTGCCGTGGTTCTCCCCGCGGAAGAGCTTGAGCAGCGTGTCCGGGAACGTGTCGAGCCCGACGACGATGTCCTCCCGCGAGGTGAGGTCTCCGCTCGCGATCCAGCCGGCCATCTCGTGGATGGCCTCGGCGTAGCGGGCGGCGAAGTCGAATACGAGGAACCCGGTCATGCTCGCCCGGTTCACCAGCAGCGACATGTAGTTCGACGGCCCCCGCATCGGCGTCGTGTTGTTGTACTGCGAGATCGCGCCGCAGATGACCACCCGGGCCCGCATGGCGAGCTGGGCCAGGGCGGCGTCGAGGATCTCCCCGCCCACGTTGTCGAAGTACACGTCGATACCGTCCGGGCAGGCCGAACGGAGGGCCGGGCCGAGGTCCTCGCTCTTGTAGTCGATGGCCGCGTCGAACCCGAGTTCCTTCGTCAGGTACTCGCACTTGTCCACCCCGCCGGCGATCCCCACCACCCGGCAGTCCTTCAGCTTGGCGATCTGACCGACGACCGAGCCGACCGCGCCGGCGGCGCCGGAGACGACGACGGTCTGCCCCGGCTGGGGGTGGCCGAGATCCAGGAGTCCGAAGTAGGCGGTCAGCCCGGTCATGCCGAGGGTGCTGAGGAACACGGGCAGTGGCGCGACCTGCGGGTCGACCTTCGTCACCTCCTCGCCCCGGGCGA
The DNA here is from genome assembly GCA_035533475.1 of Mycobacteriales bacterium. Taxonomy (NCBI): domain Bacteria; kingdom Bacillati; phylum Actinomycetota; class Actinomycetes; order Mycobacteriales; species Mycobacteriales bacterium. The sequence goes on from DATLTS010000020.1 coordinate 39,571, forward strand.
CGGCGTATTCCTGGACGCCGAACGCCCCGGACACGTGATCCCCGGGGGAGAAGGCCGGGTGCTTCGACTCGAGCACCCGCCCGATCGCGAGGGCCCGCATCACTTCGCCGATGCCGACCGGGGGAGCGTAGGAGCGGCCCTCGTTCATCCATCCGCGCATGGCTGGGTCCAGGGAGATATAGCGGACCTGGACCAGCAGCTCACCCTCGGCCGGCTCCGGCACGGCCGCCTCGGTGTAGTTCCAGTCTGTGGGTTTCGGCAGGCCGACCGGGCGGGCCGCCAACTCGAACCGGTGGTTGACGGCGCTCATCTGGGTCCCCGCCCTTTGCGCCCCGACCCGGACGGTCGAGGATGTCCCCGCACCCTAGACAGGCCCGGTTTCGGCGTCCAATCGCGGACCGGGCCCCGCCCAGGTCCCCGCGCCGGCGCGAGTGTGCAATTTCCGACAGCTTTCGCCCTCGGCTGAGCGTGGCCCCCGTCGGAAATTGCACACTCGCTGGTCGATCGGGCCGGCCCCGGTCGGGCGGCCGGCCGGCGCGCGGGGGACGATTGTCGGGTGAGCATCGCCACCCGGACGCCGACGGACCCGCGACGGGTCGACGGGTCGACGGGTCCCGCCGCCGCCCCCGACTGGTTCGCAGCCGCCCGCGACCGGCTGCGGGCCGACCTGGACGCCATCCCGGCGGGGGCGCCGGTCCGGCTCGCGAAACGCACCTCCAACCTGTTCCGGCCCCGCCAGCCGGTCGGCCGGGGGCTCGGTGTCGGCGGTTTCGACCGCGTCCTGTCGGTCGACCCGCAACGCCGGACGGCGGATGTCGGTGGCATGACGACCTACGCCGACCTGGTCGACGCGACCTTGCCGCACGGTCTCATGCCGCTCGTCGTCCCGCAGCTGCGCACGATCACCCTCGGCGGTGCGGTCACCGGGCTGGGCATCGAGTCGACGTCGTTCCGCAACGGGCTGCCGCACGAGTCGGTGCTCGAGGCGGAGGTGCTGACCGGGGCCGGGGAGATCGTGATCGCCGATCCGGCCGGGGAGCATGCCGAGCTGTTTCGCGCGCTGCCGAACTCCTACGGCACGCTGGGTTACGCGCTTCGCCTGCGGATCGAACTGGAACAGGTCCGGCCGTATGTCCGGCTCACCCATCTGCGGTTCGCGGACGCGGACTCGTGCATGGCGGCGCTGGACGAGCTGTCGGCGACGCGCCGGCACGGCGGCGACAACGTGGACTTTCTCGACGGCGTGGCATTCGGCCCGGACGAGCTCTACCTGACGATCGGCGCGTTCGCCGACACCGCGTCGAGCACCTCGGACTACACCGGGCGGCAGATCTACTACCGCTCGATCCGGGAGCGCCGGGCGGACGTCCTGCGTGTCCACGACTACCTGTGGCGCTGGGACACCGACTGGTTCTGGTGCTCCCGGGCTTTCGGAGCCCAGCATCCGGTCCTGCGCCCGCTGTGGCCCCGGCGCTGGCGGCGTTCGGACGTGTACTGGAAGCTCGCCGGCCTCGACGAGCGGTTCGGGGCTTCCCGCACCCTGGACCGGCTCCGCGGCCGGCCGGGGGTCGAGAAGGTCATCCAGGACGTCGAGATCCCGATCGAGCACGCGGCCGGCTTCCTCCGGGACCTCGACCGGATCACCGGACTGCGACCGGTGTGGCTCTGCCCGGTCCGCCAGCGCGACGGCTCGCCGCGCTGGCCCCTGTACCCGCTCGAACCGAACCGCCGCTATGTGAACGTCGGTTTCTGGGGAGGGGTGCGGCTCGGGCCGGGGGAGGTGGCCGGGAGCCGGAACCGGCAGGTCGAGGCTGCGGTGGACCGCTTCCACGGGGCGAAATCGCTGTACTCCACCGTGTTCTACGAGCGGACCGACTTCGAACGCCGCTACGGCGGCCCGGCTTATGCCGCGGCCAAGGCCCGCTACGACCCGGACTCCCGGCTGCACGACCTTTACGCGAAAGCGGTTCAGGGGTGCTGAGGAAACCAGGGACACCGAGGCAACCGAGGCAACCGAGGACACTGGAGACTGCTATTACCGATCGGGAAGGAGGGCCCGTGCAGCTCGCAACGCTGTTCGCCCGGCTGGTGGGGGCCGACCTGGGCGTCCGGTTCGAGGCCTACGACGGGAGTGTGTCCGGCCCGGCCGCGGACGTCGCCGACGTGACCATCACGGTGAACACGCCCCGGGCGCTGGGGCACCTGGCCCGCGCGCCGGGCAGCCTCGGGCTCGGCCGGTCCTACGTCGTCGGCGACCTGGACGTGCACGGGGACATGCGGACCGCGCTCGGGGCGCTGTCTTCGGTGGCTGTCGACCGGCTGGACCCGGGAACCCGCCGGGACCTGTTCCGCGCGCTGGCGCGGAGCGGGGCGGCGCTCATCCAGGCCCGGCACCCGTCGGTGGAGGTGCGGCGCCTGCCCGGTCGTCGGCATTCCCGGCAGCGGGACGCGCAGGCCATCGCGCACCACTACGACGTGTCGAATCGGTTCTACGAGCTGGTGCTCGGCCCGTCGATGGCCTACACCTGCGCGGTCTACCCCACCGAGGAGGCCACCCTCGAGCAGGCCCAGGCGGAGAAGTTCGACCTGGTCTGCCGCAAGCTGGGGCTGGCGCCGGGGATGCGGTTGCTCGACGTGGGTTGCGGTTGGGGCGGGATGGTGCGCCACGCCGCCGAGCATTACGGAGTCACCGCGGTTGGTGTCACGCTGTCCCGGCACCAGGCTGAGTACGGCGCGAAGCTGATCGCCGATGCCGGGGTCGCGGATCGGGCCCGGGTCCTGCACCTGGACTACCGGGACGCCCCCGGGGACGGCTACGACGCGGTGTCTTCGATCGGGCTCACCGAGCACATCGGCCGCCGTCAGCTCGGACCGTACTTTCGGAGCCTCTACGACCGGCTGCGGCCGGGCGGCCGCCTGCTCAACCACTGCATCATGCGCCCGGACACCCGGGGTCCGGCTCTCGTCCGGCGCGGCTTCATCAACCGGTACGTGTTCCCCGACGGGGAGCTGTCCGGGTTGGGCCCGATCGTGTCGGTCATGCAGGACACGGGTTTCGAAGTGCGGCACGAGGAGAACCTTCGTGAGCACTACGCGCGAACCCTGACCGACTGGGGGCGCAACCTCGACACGAACTGGGAGGAGGCGGTCGCCGAGGTGGGCGAGGAGAAGGCCCGGGTCTGGCGGTTGTACATGGCCGGATCGCGGCTCGGCTTCGAACGCAACCAGATCCAGCTCCACCAGGTGCTCGCGGTGCGGCCGGACGCCGACGGGGCCGCTTGGATGCCGCTGCGCCCGACCTGGTGAGGAAACGGCGATGGACGAGCTGCTGACCGGGCGCCTGCTCGTCGCCGCACCGGTGCACCGCGACGGGGTCTTCGACCGCAGCGTGGTGTTCGTGCTCCATCACGACGACGAGGGTGCGCTCGGCATCGTGCTCAACCGCCCGTCCGAAGTCGACCTGCTCGCCGTGCTGCCGCGCTGGTATGCCACCGCCAGCTCGCCGAGCGTGCTGTTCAGCGGCGGCCCGGTCTCTCCCGGGCAGGTCCTCGGCCTGGCCCGGTTCCAAACCGACCCGGAAACCGGGTCCACCGCGGTGGGCACCGTGGACCTCGAGACCGATCCGGAACCGGGACGGGTCGACGCGGTGCGGGTGTTCTCCGGTTACGCCGGCTGGTCCGCCGGGCAGCTCGAGACCGAGATCGCGTCCGGCGGCTGGTACGTCGTGGCTGCGGACGTCGACGATCCGTTCACCGCGGACCCGGTCGACCTGTGGCGGCGGGTGCTCCGCCGACAGACCGGTCAGCTCGCGCTGGTCGCCAGCTACCCGGATGATCCGGCGATGAATTGACCAGGCCGCCGTCCGGCGAGCAATTCGTCATCCATAACGACACCCACGCGGTCACCGTGGTCGAGGTCGGTGCCGGACTGCGGTCCTACTCGTTCCGCGGCCGCCCGGTGCTCGACGGCTATGCCGAGGCGGCGGTGTGCGACGGCGCGCGGGGACAGACCCTGCTGCCCTGGCCGAACCGGATCGCCGGCGGGAGCTACGAGTTCGATGGCGTCGCGCATCAGCTGGCATTGACCGAGCCGGACAACGGCGCGGCGATCCACGGCCTGACCCGCTGGGTGAACTGGCACCGCACGGAAAACACCGAGGACCGGGTGGTGCTGCGCTATGTGCTGCACCCCCAACCCGGCTGGCCCGGCCTGCTCGAGTGCGAGGTCGAGTACCGGCTCGACGATCGCGGACTGACGGTGTCCACCCGGGCCCGCAACGCCGGCGCGGAGCCCTGCCCCTACGGAGCCGGCGCGCATCCGTATCTCACGGTGGGCACGCCCCTGATCGACCAGGCGACGCTCACCGTCCCGGCGGATCGGTACTACCTCAACGACGAGCACAAGATCCCGTTCGGGGTCGAGGCCGTGGACGGGACCGGATTCGACTTCCGCGAGCCCCGTCCGCTCGGCGACCGCCAGCTGGACGTGGCGTACACGGCGCTGCGCCGCGACCCGGATGGGCGGGCCCGGGCCCGCCTCGCCAACCCGGACGGCCCGACGGTGAGCCTGTGGGTGGACGCGGCGTACGGCTATCTGGAGATCTTCACCGGCGACTCGTTGCCCAACCCGGACCGGCGACGGACCGGCCTCGGGGTCGAACCGATGACCTGCGCCCCCAACGCATTCCGCTCGGGGGACGGGCTGATCGTCCTGGCGCCGGGGCAGAGCCACGTGGCCGGCTGGGGGATCGAGCCGGGCTGACTACGCGGACTCGGTCCGCGCGACGACGCCGTCGGTGACCAGCGCCTCGCCGAGCGCGGCACCCAGCGCGCCGACCAGCCGAGCCGCGTCCGCCGGGGCCAGCCGGGCGCTGGCCACGCAGGTACCGGCCTGCCAGAACGAGAGCACGACCAGGCCGACCTCGGTGTGCCACGACACCCGCAGGGACCGGTCCGCGCCACGGACGTCCGGGAACACCGCCCCGGAGGCGGGCAGCGGCGCGACGGTGGGCATGCTGAGAGCGTCCTCGTCGTCCCCGCACCTGTAAAGAGCCTGAGGTTGCGCCGTGATGCTGCCGTCGGCCCTGGATCCCGGGGTCAGCCCGTGGCTCGCCGCCCGGGTGCTGGTGCGTTCCGGGCTGATCCGCCCGGTGCGCCCGGACAAGCTGCTCGGGATGTGCCTGTCCCTCGCCCAGTGGCGGACGACACCTGCCGCCGCCTACGCGGCCGCCGCCGCACACGTCCCGGACCGGTTGGCGGTCATCGACGAGCACGGGGCGTCGACCTTCGCCGAGATCGACCGGCGCAGCAGCCAGGTAGCGGCCGGGCTCCGTCGCCGCGGCGTGGTCAGCGGCGATCGGGTCGCCCTGCTGGTCCGCAACAGCGCCGACTTCGTCGTAGCCGAGGCGGCGCTGTCCAAGCTCGGCGTCGACCTGGTCTATCTCAACACCGGCGCGGCCCCCCCGCAGATCGCCGACGTGCTCGACCGCGAGCGGGTCGTCGCCGTCATCGCCGACCGCGAGTTCGCCGACTCGCTGCGAGCCGCGGCCGGCGAGCGACTCGTGGTGCTCACCGGCTCGGGGGACGACGGCCGGCCGACGCTCGCCTCGCTCGTCGAGGACACGTCTCGGGAGTCCGGGGCGGCGCCCCTGCCGCCGGTGGCGCGGGCGGGGCGGCACGTCATCATGACCAGCGGCACCACCGGGCGGCCCAAGGGCGCCGAGCGCGAGACGCCGGGTGGCGCGGCCGGGATCGGCTCGCTGGTGGCCCTGCTCTCGGCGATCCCGCTGCGGGCCCGTGAGGTGACGGTGCTGGCCGCACCGATGTTCCACTCATGGGGTTTCGCCAACTTCACCCTGTCGATGGTGCTCGAAACGACCCTCGTGCTCGACCGCAAGTTCGACCCGGAGCGCACCTTGGCCCGGGTGCAGGAACACCGGGCGCAGGTCCTGGTCGCGGTGCCGGTCATGCTCCAGCGGATCCTCGAGCTCCCGCCCGAGGCCCGCCGCCGCTACGACACCTCGTCGCTGCGGGTCATCGCGGTGAGCGGGTCCGCCGTGCCGGTCGGCCTCGCCGAGCGCGTCCGGGACGAGTTCGGCGATGTTCTCTACAACCTCTACGGCTCGACCGAGGTCGCCGCGGCCAGCGTGGCCACGCCCGAGGACATGCGGGTCGCGCCGGGCAGCGTCGGCCATCCGCTGTCCGGTGTGCAGGTCTCGATCCTCGACGGGTCCGGTGCGCCGCTGCCGACGGGGCAGTCCGGGCGGATCTTCGTCGGCAGCTCCCTGGCCTTCCGGGGCTACACCGGCGGCGGAGACAAGGACCGGGTCGGCGGCCTGGTCGCCACCGGGGACGTGGGTCATCTCGATCGCGATGGGCGGCTGTGGGTCGACGGGCGCGACGACGAAATGATCGTCTCGGGCGGGGAGAACGTGTTCCCGGCCGAGGTGGAGGAGTGCCTGCGCGCACACCCGGAGGTGGCCGACGTCGCGGTCGTGGGCGTGCCGGACGAGAAGTTCGGGGCCCGGTTGGTCGCACACGTCGTCTTCGCCGGCGGGGCCTCCGGTGCCGACGGGGACGCGCTGCGCGACTACGTCCGCCAGCGGCTGGCCGGGTACAAGGTGCCCCGCGACGTGGTGCTGCACGACGAGCTGCCCCGCAACGAGACCGGCAAGGTGGTCAAGCGCCAGCTCACCGGGCCGTGATCAGCCGAGCCGCGGCTGGCCGACCAGGCGGACCCCCGCGGCGGCGAGCTCGGCCAGCGCCGAGGCGGTGCTGGCCTCGGCGACCCCCGCGGTGAGGTCGAGCAGGACGGTGGTCGCGAACCCGGCGGCCACCGCGTCCAGCGCCGTCGCGCGCACGCAATGGTCGGTGGCGAGGCCGACCACGTCGACCGCCGTCACGGCCCGGGCGGACAGCCAGTCGGCGAGGCGGGTCCCGGTCTCGTCCGCGCCGTCGAAGCCGCTGTAGGCGGCGGACCGTGCGCCCTTGCTGAAGACCGCCTCGACGCGCTGGGTGTCGAACGCCGGATGGAAGGCCGCGCCCGGGGTCCCCACCACGCAGTGCGGCGGCCACGAGTCGGCGAAGTCGGGCGTGGCCGAGAAGTGGTCGCCGGGATCGCGGTGATGGTCCCGGGTGGCGACGACGTGGTGGTAGTCGGAGGTGGCCAGGTGCGCGCTGATCGCCGCCGCCACGCCGGCCGCGCCGGCGACGGGCAGGCTGCCGCCGGCGCAGAAGTCGTTCTGCACATCGACCACGACCAGGGCGCGGATCACGGCGGTTCCGGCAGGTAGCGGGTCTGGAGCACCGGGTCACCGGGGGACAGCGCAAGAGCCGGCGGCGGCAGTTCGGCGCGGACCCGCAGGCAGTGCTCCCGGGCCTCCGGCAAGCCGGCCAGTCGCACCGGCCGGCCGGCCCGGATGACCGGGACGTGCAGCGGGCGGGACCCGGGCGCCGCCGGTGGCGGGCGCCCGACGAAGACCAGCTCCTCGGAGGCCCGGCCGGTCGGGTCGTACCCGCGGGCTGCCCACTTGCGACCGCCGGGGGAGACCTTGCCCGGCGAAGCCTTCTCCACCGGCTCGAGCCGGGCGCCCGGGTCGGCCGAACCGGCCCGTGCCACGAGCTTGTACACGAACCCGGCGGTCGGGACCCCGCTGCCGGTGACGACCGAAGTGCCCACGCCGTAGGCGTCCACCGGGGCCGCGGCGAGGGCGGCGATCGCGTGCTCGTCGAGGTCGCCGGTGACGACGATCCGCGTTCCGGTCGCGCCGAGCTCGTCGAGCAGCGCCCGGGCCGTGTGCGCGAGGCTGCCCAGGTCGCCGGAGTCGAGCCGGATCGCGCCGAGGCCGGGGCCGGCGGCCGCGACGGCGTGGCGGATGCCGGCTTCAACGTCGAACGTGTCCACGAGCAGCGTGGTGCCGGTGCCGAGCGCGGCGACCTGGCCGGCGAATGCCGCCGGTTCGTCGTCATGGACCAGCGTGAACGCGTGCGCCGCGGTGCCGGCGGTCGGGACGCCCCAGCGCAGCCCGGCGGCTAGATTCGAGGTGGCGGTGAAGCCGGCTAGGTAGGCGGCCCGGGCCGAAGCCACGGCGGCCGCCTCGTGCGTCCGCCGCGACCCCATCTCTATGCAGGGCCGGTCTCCGGCTGCCTGCACCATCCGGGCCGCCGCACTGGCCACCGCGGAGTCGAAGTTGAGGATGGACAGCACGACGGTTTCCAGGACCAGGCCCTCGGCGAACCCGGCCTCGACGACGAACACCGGCGAACCGGGGAAGTACACCTCGCCCTCCGGGTAGGCGCGCACCGAGCCGCGGAACCGGTAGTCCGCCAGCCAGCGCGCGGCCGCGGCGTCGACGACCCCGGAGCGGGTGAGGAACTCGAGGGTCGGCGGGTCGAAGCGGAAACGGCCGATCGCGTCGACGATCCGGGCGAGCCCGGCGACGACGCCATATCGACGACGTCCCGGCAGCGACCGGGCGAACACCTCGAAGACGGCCGGTCGCTCGGCGACGCCGTCCTCGAGGGCGGCGCGCAGCATGGTGAGCTCGTAGTGGTCGGTGTACAGCGCCGTGCTGTGCGTCGGCTCGGCGGTCACGTCGGCCGGGTGGCCAGCTCAGCGGTTTCGCTCTGCCCGGCGGTCGCGCCGCTTACCTGGGCCCGCCGGGTGACGATGAGCAGCACGCCGCCAATGATGCACCCGGTCGCGACCGCGGTCCGCCAGGTCAGGGGCTCCCCGGCGAGCAGCGCCCCGAGGAAGACGGCGACCAGCGGGTTGACGTAGGCGTAGGTGGTGGCGAGGCTCAGCCGGGCGTTGGCGAGCAGCCACGCGTAGGCGGTGTACCCGATCATCGCGCCCGCGACGATCAGGTACGCCAACGACGCCCATGCGGACACCGGGACCGCCCCCGGGTGGAACTGGCCGATCTCCCCGGTCAGGGCGGCGACGACCAGCAGCGCAGCCCCGCCGCAGAGCATCTCCATGCCGGTGAGGACGAGCGGCCGGCGGGGCAGCGGCGCGGTCTTGGCGTAGACCGAGCCGAGTGCCCAGGTGAGCGCCGCGATCAGGGTCAGCCCGACCCCGAACGGACCCACCCGGCCACCGCCCTGGCCGACGACGAGCGTCGCCACCCCCGCGAAGCCGAGGAGCAGGCCGGATCCGATCCGTCGGGTGATCCGCTCCCAGCCGCGGAGCGCGGCGAAGACGGTGGTCCAGATCGGCACCGTGGCGATGACGACGGCGGTCGCGCCGGACGCGATGTGCTGCTCGGCCAACGTGACGAACCCGTTGCCGCCGAGGAGCAGTGCCGTGCCGACGACCGCCGTGGCGAGCCACTGGCGCCGACCGAGCCGGTCCGGGAGGCCGTCCGGCGCGGGCCGGCGGGCGGTGAGTGCGAGCATGACGGCCCCGGCGCTCGTGAACCGGACGCCCGCCATGAGCAGCGGCGGGAGACCGCGGCCATGGGTCGGCGCCACGGCGAATCGGATCGCCAGGTAGGTCGATCCCCAGACCAGGTACACGGTCCACAGCGCCAGCCAGAGCCGGGCAGCCGAGACCGGGCGTGGCGTCTGGGGCATGCCCCACCTAAGCACGTCCGGGCCCGGGGTCCCCACGCCTTTTCCGCCGCGATGCGGGAAGATGGGCGAATGGACATCGGGCTGGCCGCGGGCGCCACCGTCGCCCCCGAGCGGGTCGATGCCCCGCGGGACGAGGAGACCATCGAGCCGCAGCGCCCGTGGATCACGATCGTGTGGAACGACCCGGTGAACCTGATGTCCTACGTGACCTACGTCCTCCAGAAGCTGTTCGGCTACCCCCGGGAGAAGGCCCACCGGCTGATGCTCGACGTGCACCACAAGGGGAAGGCGGTCGTCTCGAGCGGCCCCCGGGAGCAGATGGAGAACGACGTCACCCGGCTGCATGCGGCCGGGCTTTGGGCGACCGTGGCGCAGGACTGAGCGGTGGTTGGGCGCTTCCGCCGGTCCGGGCGTGGGGTGCGGGCCAGGTTCGACCCACTCCAACGCAACCTGCTGCTCTCCCGTTTCGACCAGTTGCGCCGGCTGCTCGAAACCGCCGGTGCTGACCAGCCGATGCCGCCGGTCGACGCCGATCCGCTCGAGGCGCTGGTCGGGGGAGCGGGTTCGACCGCGCCGTTCGAGGATCCGGCCCTGGCCCGGCTGTTCCCGGCGGCGTATGCCGACCCGCAGGCCGCCGCGGAGTTTCGCCGATTCACCCAGGACGACCTGCGGCTCGGCAAGATCGCCAACGCGATCGCCGCGCGGGATCAGCTGGCGGCCGCGGAGGATGGCCGGGTGGTGCTGGATCTGCCCGCGGCGGAGGCATGGCTCTCGGCCCTCAACGATCTCCGTCTCGGGCTGGGCGCCCGGCTGGACGTCACGGAGGAGACCGAGCGGGAGCTCGACGACCTCGACCCCGAAGCCCCGCGATCCGCCGAGCTGCTCGAGTACTTCTGGCTGGGCTACGTGTTGGAGACACTGGTCGAGGCGCTGGCCGGTTCCGGGCGGGGGTCCGACTAGTCTGCGGCCATGCTCACCGTGGGTCGCGACGTCTACGAGGCGTTGGTGACGCACGCCCGGCGGGATCATCCGGACGAGGCCTGTGGCGTGGTCGCCGGCGCGGCCGGCAGCGACCGGCCGGTGCGGGTGATCCCGATGACCAACGCCGAGCGTTCCCCCACGTTCTACCGGTTCGACTCGCTGGAGCAGCTGCGGGTGTGGCGGGACATGGACGACCGTGACGAGGAGCCCGTCGTCATCTACCACTCGCACACGGCCACCGCCGCCTACCCGTCGCGCACCGACGTCTCCTACGCCGCCGAGCCCGCCGCCCACTACGTCCTCATCTCGACCCGCGATCCGCAGACGGTCGAGTTCCGCTCCTACCGGATCGTCGACGGGGAGGTCACCGAGGAGCCGGTGCGGATCCTCGAGGAAGGGCTGGAATCAGCGACCGGCTGAGCCGGTTGCGACAATGGGGCGAGGGACGGCGCGCCCGAACCCGCCGCGTCGAGGAGCAGGAGAGGCCCCCGGATGGCGATCGAGGTCAGGATTCCGACGATCCTGCGCAGCTACACCGGCGGTGAGAAGTCGGTGGAAGGCAAGGGCGAGACGCTCGGCGGCCTGTTCGACGATCTCGAGGGGCGTCACCCCGGGCTGCGGGAACGGCTGATCGGAGCCGACGGCACCCTCAACCGTTTCGTCAACGTCTACGCCAACGACGAGGACGTCCGCTTTCTCGGCAGCCTGGAGACCGTGCTCGCCGACGGGGACACGGTGACCATCCTTCCGGCCGTCGCCGGCGGCTGACGGACCGGCGCGGACCCCGAGACGACCGGCAGCCCGGCATGCGCTTCGACTCCTTGCTGGACGCCGTCGGTCGCACGCCGCTGGTCGGTCTGCCCCGCCTGTCCCCGTCGGCGGAGGTCCGGCTCTGGGCGAAGCTCGAACAGAACAACCCGACCGGTTCGGTGAAGGATCGGCCGGCCTTCTACATGGTTGAGCAGGCGGAGAAGGAAGGCCTGCTCCGTCCGGGAGCCACCGTCCTCGAACCCACCTCGGGGAACACCGGGATCTCGCTGGCGATGGTCTGCAAGCTGCGCGGTTACCGGCTGATCTGCGTCATGCCGGAGAACACCTCGGTGGAGCGCCGCCAGTTGCTGGAGATGTACGGCGCGCAGATCCTGTCCTCGCCCGCGGCTGGCGGCTCCAACGAAGCGGTGGCGGTGGCCAAGCGCCTCGCCGCGGAGAATCCGGACTGGGTGATGCTCTACCAGTACGGCAACCCGGCGAACGCGCTCGCGCACTACGAGACCACCGGCCCGGAGATCCTCGAGGACCTTCCCACCGTCACGCACTTCGTCGCCGGGCTCGGCACGACGGGGACCCTGATGGGTGTCGGCCGGTTCCTCAAGGAGCGGGTCCCGGGGATCACCGTGGTCGCCGCCGAGCCGCGCTACGGGGAGTTGGTCTACGGCCTGCGCAACGTCGACGAGGGCTTCGTCCCGGAGCTGTACGACCCGACCTTGCTCGACACGCGGTTCTCCGTGAGCGCCGAGGACGCGTTGCGCCGCACCCGCCAGCTCGTCGACGAGGAGGGGATGTTCGCCGGGATCTCCACCGGGGCGATCCTGCATGCGGCGCTCGGGCAAGCCGATCGGGCGGTTCAGGCCGGCCGGCGGGCCGACATCGCATTCATCGTCAGCGATGGCGGTTGGAAATACCTGTCCACCGGGGCCTACGCCGGGACGCTCGAAGAGGCCGCCGCCCGGCTCGACGGCCAGCTGTGGGCCTGACCGCGGCCGCTCCGCCGCCGGCCCACCCGAGCGGTACGTTGTCGCCCATGGACGACCGGCCGATCGGCATCTTCGACTCCGGGGTCGGTGGCCTCACCGTTGCCCGGGCGATCCTCGACCAGCTCCCGCACGAGCCGCTCGTCTATGTCGGCGACACCGCCCGCTCCCCGTACGGGCCGCGCCCGCTCGCCGAGGTCCGCGGGTTCGCTCTCGACATCCTCGACCATCTCGTCGCGGAGGGCGCGAAGCTGCTCGTCATCGCCTGCAACGCCGCGTCGGCGGCCTGCCTGCGCGACGCCAGGGAGCGCTATCCGGTGCCCGTCGTCGAGGTGATCACCCCAGCCGTGCGACGGGCGGTGCGGGCCACCCGAACCGGCCGGGTGGGGGTCATCGGCACCGCCGTGACGATCGCCAGCCGAGCCTACGATGACGCGTTCGCGGCCAATCCCGATCTCGTCGTGACCACCGCGGCCTGCCCGCGATTCGTCGAGTTCGTCGAGCGGGGGGACACGTTCACCCCTGAGCTGCTCGACGTGGCCGCCGAGTACCTGGAGCCGATCCGGGCGGCGGGTTGCGACACCCTGGTGCTCGGCTGCACCCACTACCCGTTGCTGACCGGTGTGCTCGCGAGCGTCCTGGGCGACGGGGTGACGCTGGTCTCGAGCGCCGAGGAGACCGCGAAAGACGTCTATCGAGAGCTGGCCCGGGACGGGCTGGCCCGCGGCGAGTCGCTGCCCGCACCGGAGCACCGTTTCCTCGCCACCGGAGACCCCGCGCCGTTCGCCCAGCTAGGCCAGCGTTTTCTCGGTCCGGAGATCGGCACCGTCGGGCGGGCCGCCGGTCTGGTGGGGAGCAGATAGTGCGGTTCACCGTTCTCGGCTGTTCGGGGACGTTCCCGGGGCCGGACTCGCCCTGCTCCGGGTACCTGTTCGAGTCCGAGGGCTACCGGCTGCTCGTCGACCTGGGCAACGGGGCCACCGGGGTGATGCAACGCTGCATCGGCCTGCTCGACGTCGACGCCGTCATCGTCAGTCACCTGCACGGCGACCACTATCTCGACATCGTCACCTACACCTACGCCCGCCGATACAACCCGGCGGGACGCCCACCCCGGCTGCCGGTGTACGGCCCGCGCGGAGTCGGCGAGCACGTCGCCGGCGCCTTCGGCCGGCCGGTCAGTTCGCTGCTCGACGAAGTCTTCGACTTCCACACCCTGACCGAGGACCGGCTCGACCTGGGCCCGTTCAGCGTCGACTGCGCCCGGGTCAACCACCCGGTGGAGACCTTCGCCCTGCGGATCGGCGCCGGGTCGAGATCGGTGGCCTACTCGGCGGACACCGGTGTGTGCGACCGACTCGTCGAGCTGGCCGGCGGGTCCGACCTGTTCCTCTGCGAGGCGTCCTATCTCGACGGCGAGGAGAACCCGCCCGATGTCCACCTGACCGGAGGCCAGGCGGCCGAGCACGCCAGCCGGGCCGGCGTGGGCCGGCTGCTGCTCACCCATCTGGTCCCCTGGGGCGACCCGGAGCGGACCCTCGCGGCCGCCCACGACTCCTTCGCCGGGCAGATCGAGCTGGCCCGCACGCAAGCGTCGTTAGAGATATAGGCACAGGAAGGTGGAGCAGGTGCTTCGTCCCGACGGACGTGCCGGCGCGCAACTCCGGCCGGTCGCCATCACCCGCGACTGGCTCGACCACGCCGAGGGTTCGGTGCTCGTCGAGTTCGGCCGGACCCGGGTGCTCTGCGCCGCGTCGGTGACCACCGGGGTCCCGCGCTGGCGGGCCGGAAGCGGCCGAGGGTGGGTGACCGCCGAGTACGCGATGCTGCCGCGGTCGACGAACACCCGCAACGACCGGGAGTCGGTTCGCGGTCGGCTCGGCGGGCGGACCCAGGAGATCTCCCGGCTGGTCGGCCGCAGCCTGCGCGCGTGCGTCGACCCGGCAAAGCTGGGCGAGAACACGATCGTCCTCGACTGCGATGTGCTCCAGGCCGACGGGGGCACCCGCACCGCAGCCATCACCGGTGCCTACGTCGCGCTCTGCGATGCGGTCGGCTGGCTCCGGGCCAAGGGGGCGCTGGCCGGCGAGCCGCTGATCTCGTCGGTGTCGGCGGTGAGCGTCGGGATCGTGGCGGGCGAGCCGCTGCTCGACCTGTGCTACCAGGAGGACGTGGCCGCCGACACCGATATGAACGTCGTGTGCACCGGGGATGGGCGTTTCGTCGAGGTCCAGGGGACCGCCGAGCAGGAGCCGTTCGACCGCGCGCTGCTCGACCGGCTGCTGGACCTGGCGGTGGCCGGCTGCGCCGAGCTCACCAGGCTCCAGAAGCTCTCCCTCGAAGCGGCTCGACGCCACCCCGGAGGCACCCCGCCGGAGCGGATGTGAAGGCGGTTCTCGCCAGCCGCAACCCGGGCAAGCTGGCGGAGCTTCGTCGGATCCTCGCCGGTCTCGGCATCGAGCTCGTCGGGCTGGACGACTACCCGGAGGTCGGCGACGTCGAGGAGACCGGCGAGACCTTCGTCGACAACGCCCGACTGAAGGCGCACGCGGTGGCGGCGGCGACCGGTCTGCTGGCGATCGCCGACGACAGCGGGTTGGAGGTCGACGCGCTCGGGGGCATGCCGGGCGTCCTGTCCGCCCGGTGGTCGGGGCGACACGGTGACGATGAGGCCAATCTGGACCTGCTGCTCGGTCAACTCCAGTCGGTGCCCGACGACCGGCGCGGGGCGGCATTCGTGTGCGCGGCCGCGGCCGCGATGCCGGACGGGACCGAGCGGGTCGCGTTGGGTCGCCTCGAGGGCAGCGTGATCCGCGAGCGCCGGGGCAGCGGCGGCTTCGGCTACGACCCGGTCTTCCGGCCGCTCGGGGAGACCCGCACCACGGCCGAACTCGACGCGGCGGAGAAGGACGCGATCAGCCATCGCGGGCTGGCCTTCCGGGCCCTCGCCGCGGACATCGCGACGTTGGCCGACGCCCTCACGCGCCCCGGCCTCCACGGTTCTGCCGGATCCGGATCTGGACGAGAATCCGAAGCGCCTCCACGCCGTCCCGCCAGGTGATCTTCTTGCCCTCTTCGTGGCTGCGCGCCTTGTAGCTGATCGGAACCTCGTAGGGGCGGATGCCGCGGCTGAGCAGCAGGCCGGTGATCTCGGTGTCCAGACCGAACCGGTCCTCGCGTGGGGCGAGGTCGCGGAACAGCTCCAGTGGCATCAGCTTTAGGCAGGTGTGCAGGTCGGTGATCCATGAGTTGAAGAGCGCGTTCGCGACAAAAGTCGTCAGCTTGTTCCCGATGACGAACCAGAAGGAATGCGCCGTCGAGCTTCCGAAGGTCCGCGCGCCGTAGACGACTGCGGCATCGCCGCGAAGCACCGGCTGGAGCAGCCCGGCGACGTCGTCCGGCGAGTACTCCAGGTCGGCGTCGAAGATGAGCAGGTAGTCGCCGGTGGCGAGCTGGGCGGCGGTCTTGACCGCGGCGCCCTTGCCACGGTTTCGCTCGTGGCGGCCGCGGACGATCCGCGGGTCGTCGAGGGATTCGAGGACCTGGCCGGTCGCGTCGACGCTGCCGTCGTCGACGACGACAAGTTCGATCTCGCACGGGTACCTGGCGTCGAGGACGCGCTTCACCGCGGTGTCGAGGGTCGCGGCCTCGTTGTAGACCGGCATGAGCATGGACAGCTTCACAGGTGCTCCGTTCCGGCTGGTGCGTCGGGCCGCGGCTCCAGGGTAGCGGGCCGTCCGCCCGGTGCGGACCAGACGATTTCCGGGTGTTGCCGGAACCAGTCGATGGTGCGGGTCAGCCCGTCTTCGAGGGAAACCTTCGGCATCCAGCCCAAGACGCGGCGGGCCTGGGTGATGTCCGGCTGCCGCACGGTCGGATCGTCCTCCGGCCGGGGGACGTGTTGGATCGGGCTGCTCGAGCCGGTCAATCGCCGGATCGTTTCGGCCAGTTCCAGGACGGACAGCTCGTGCGGGTTCCCGATGTTCATCGGCCCGGGATGCCCGGAGCGCAGCAGCAGCACCACCCCGTCGACGAGGTCGTCGACGTACTGGATCGAACGGGTCTGGCTGCCGTCCCCGGCCACCGTGATCGGCTCGCCCTTGAGCGCCTGCCGGATGAACGTTGGGATGGCCCGGCCGTCCTCCGGCCGCATCCGCGGTCCGCAGCAGTTGAAGATCCGCACGATCGAGGTGTCCAGGCCGTGGTAGCGGCGATAGGCCATCGTCATCGCTTCGGCGAACCGCTTGGCCTCGTCGTAGACCCCGCGCGGGCCGACCGGATTGACGTGGCCCCAGTAGCTTTCGGGCTGCGGGTGGATCTGCGGGTCACCGTAGGTCTCCGACGTGGACGCCAGCAGGTAGCGCGCGTTCTTCTCCTTCGCCAGGCCGAGCGTGTGCAACGTTCCGATCGAGCCCACCTTGAGCGTCTCGATCGGGAGTTGGAGATAGTCGATCGGCGATGCCGGGGAGGCGAAGTGCAGCACGTAGTCGACCGCGCCCACGACGTGGACGTAGTCGGTCACGTCGGTTCTGACCAACCGGAAACCTTCGTGTTCGAGCAGATGGGCGACGTTGTGCGGTGTGCCGGTGACGAAGTTGTCGAGGCAGACGACGTCGAGGCCGTCGGCGAGCAGCCGCTCGCACAGGTGGGACCCCAGGAAGCCGGCACCCCCCGTGATCACAGCACGTTGCCGGTCCATCCACACCTCCTGCGGGTCGGGCGCGCCGTGAAACGTTAGCGTGAGCACTCAGGAAATATCCTGACAGGGGCCGTAGCCCAACGGCAGAGGCACGTGCCTTAGGAGCACGCCAGTGTGAGTTCGACTCTCATCGGCCCCACGTCGTCGTCTTCGTGAATGCCGAGGTCCGCCTGGTGTCGGTTCTCGGTGAATCGCCCGAATCGGCCGGTTGGTTGCAGAAACGTTCACGATCTTCGTCGGAACTGAAGAAGAGCGCGGCCTATTTGCTCCGCAGCGTCCGCGTGCATGGCCGGTGAAACGTGTAGATGTCCAGCGTGATGCCGACGCTCGGGTGTCCGAGCCGCTCCTGAACGATGCTGGGATGGACCATCTGATCGATACTGGTAACCAGCAGTGTTCGGATTCGGTCGGATGGCCAATCCGTGGTTCATCTGGGGGAGGCAACTCTCACCCTTGGTAATCGCCTTCCTGGTGCTGCGTCGCCGCGCACCGGCAGCATGCTGGGTGCCGCTTTCTCGGGCGCCTTCCTCGTTGCTGCCGTTGAGTTTCGAGACTTTCTGCCAGCGTCCGGGACTCAGCCGGCACAGTGGATCCAACCCGGGCGGCGCCCAAGCTCGAGCGAGCCGACCGACATGGCGGCAGCTGCCACATTGCGCCGTCGAACACAACGCTACCGGGTACCGCATCTTGGCATCAGATGCAACAGGCTTGCGTAACCGCAGGTCACACGGCGTGTGGAAGGCGGCCACGCCGTCGAGCCGCCTGCCCGAAAACGGCAATCCCCGCAAGGCCAACGGTTACGCGATCCGTCGAATGCCTCCCGCAGTTGCATCAGATGCAACTCTGCCGGTTAGCGCCAACGTCGCCCAAGTGTGCCGCAGACCGTGCAGGCTCAGTCGCGGCAACCCCAGTTTCTTGACCGCTGCGCTGAACGTCCACGAGACCGTCCGGGGGGTGCAGCGGGCTGCCGTCGGTGCGGGTGAAGACCAGGTCGTGGTCCTGCCAGGCCTCGCCAAGAGCAAGACGCTGCTCGAGCTACCGGGTCCGGTGTGCACGGAGCAGAGCGAGCGTTGCTGTGTCGAGAACGATGACCCGGCGGCTTCGTTCGGTCTTGGGCGTGGCCCACATCCAGCCCACGCCGTCGTCACACGCTTCCACTTCGACGATCGAATTGCGGATGGACAGGCGCCCGGTCGTGAAGTCGAATTGTGGGGGCGGCGCTTCGGCGACCGCGTCCAGGACAGCCATCAGCCGGGCGCGGACCTTCACCGGGCACTTGCGCAGGAACTCGTCGCCGGGAACGGCCCCGTCAGCGACCTGGTAGAAGACGACGTCCCACGCGGCCTCCACTGCCATGCGTTATCGGAGAGCTAGGCGACGGAGCGGGAGGAGCGGCGGCGGGGCCGAGCCGCCTCGTTCGGCGCCTCGACGATCTGCAGACGTACGCCGAGGGCGCTGGCAAGGGCTACGACGGTCTTCAGCTCCGGGTTGACCTCAGCGGTGAACAGCCGGCGCACGGTCGACGGGTTCTTGCCGATCCGACGGGCGAGTTCCGCCTTCGAATAACCCGAGGCGACGCGCAAGGTGTCGAGCTGGCGCATGATGGCGTCGACCTGAGCGATCTCGGCCCGGGCCAGTTCGTACTCGGCCCGGAATTCGGGGTCGCGCAACTCCTCGGCACGCCGGCGCTGGTAGTAGCTGGTCGACACGCGACGGTCCCCTCCTGCTAGAAGAACGTAGTGTATCACCTATGGTACGCCTACCTGGTAGGGTTCGGCGGCGTGGAGCACTCCGGCTACTGCGATGACTGCGGGGCCTCACCTGCAACGCACTCACTGACCGCCCTCGGCACCTTCTGTGACCCCTGCGCCGATCGCCACCTCTCCGAGATCACCGGCTTTCCGCTGCTTCCCGCGCCGCCGGATCCGATCACGATCACCGGCCCGGACGGCCGACAGCATCGGCTGCGGTTTCGGCTGCGGCGGGTGCCGACCGGGATCTCGGTCGACCTCGAAGAGACCCTCGATGGCGACGGTGAAGAGGACCTATTGAGCGCCGGTGCAGGAGCACCTCGCGCGCACTGGAGCGGCACCTCGCGCGCGACCGCTAGCGGCAGACGTTTCCCATGCGAACAGTGACAACCGTGGCCGATGGGACGGTCACGGCCGCCGGCTCGTCCGGAATGTTCAGAGTGCGTATGGCGTACGAGCCGGGCACGAGGGCGACCCGGTACGGTCGGCCTCCCGCGATGGTTCGATCGAAGACAACCTCGCCGTTGTGCAGAATCTGGACGTGCACCGGGTAGTAGATCTTTGCCGGGTTTGCCCCGGCCCCGACACACGGCGCGGCCAAGATCACCACTGCGCCAGAAAACCCGCTCGCGGCGTGGGGACTCGGTCGTGACGCGCTTCCGGCGTCGCTGCCGTGGTTCGTACAGCCAGTGAAAAGCATGATTGCCGCAAGCCACACCGCGCCTGAACCACGCTTCACAACTGCTAAGACACCGCCTTCACCTGCTCGGTTCCATGGTGGACCAAGGGTCTGGGCAACCCACTCTCCGTACCGTATGCGAACGCCGGGTATCTGCTAGGCGGACGGTGGCCGCAACCCGCTCGAGAATGCGCACTCGCGGCCGCTGCCCATCGCGGAACTGCACTTCTTCCCCTAGCGAGAATGCGACGCATAACTGCTCGTGGATAAAGGTGGACAACGATGTCTGACGAGAAGACCGCTATGGGTGACGGCGGCACCCACGTCCCCGTGACCTACGAGCGCTGCGAGCACATCAAGGGGCCCTTTTACCACGGGACGAAGTCCGCGCTCGAGGCCGGCGATGAGCTCGTGCCCGGCTACCGCTCCAACTTCCAGGAGGGTCGGGTGTCGAACAACATCTACTTCGCCGCGCTCGTAGAGACAGCCGCCTGGGGAGCGGAGCTTGCGACAGCCCTGGCCGAGACCGGAGAGCGGGGACGCATCTACGTCGTGGAACCTCTGGGTCCGTTCGAGGACGACCCGAACGTGACCAACAAGAAATTCCCCGGCAACCCCACACAGTCCTACCGCACCCGCCATCCGCTGCGCGTCATCGACGAGGTGGACAACTGGAAGGGGCATGACGCTGAGGTTCTGAAGGGGATGCTGGATCGCCTCGCGCTGCTACGGGAGCAGGGGCTGGACCTCATCGAGGACTAGCGAGTCCTCGCTTACCCAGGCGGCGTCGGCGCTCTGGACGCGGCTTCCAGTCACGCGCCCACACCCTGACAGGCGACTCGAAATGCCGGCTAAGATCGCTGATCTTGAGGGCAGAGCCCGACCGCGAACCGCCGCTATTCGCTGCCCGCGGCGGACGCCCACCGACGTTTCCGGTGACTCGACTCGGGACGGCTGGTCACCCCCTCAACGACCGACGAGGCACGGTGACGTCTAATAAGGTATCATTCGGGTTGTGGCGCAGATGGGTCCCACCACCGAGGAGAAGGTCTCCCGGCTGGCCGGTAACCTGCTGGCGTCGGCGCGTTCGAAGCGCGGGTTGTCCCAGCGGGAGCTGGCCCGACGTGCCGCGGTGCCGCAGGCGATGATCGCCCGGATCGAGTCGCATCGCCAACAGCCGAGCCTGCCGACGCTGTACCGCTTGTTGGCGGCGGCGGAGCTGGAGTTGCGGACCCGGCTGGCCGATTACGACGATCACGACGACGTGCTCGACGCTCGCCGCCGCCGGCGTACGGCGGCGGAGCGAAAAGCCGCACGCAAGGCACAGGATGAGTTCGCCGCGGCGCTGGCTGGGCGGCGGTGAACGCTCGACTTGAGCCCGAAGAGATTGTCCGGGTGTTGGAGGAGGAGCGGGTCAGCTACGTCCTGATCGGCGGCTACGCCGCGCGACTGTACGGGCCGGCCGTCCGACCGAGGACATCGAAATAACCCCGGCAACCGACGCGGCGAACCTGGCAGCGGTCGTGCGCGCACTCAAGCGGCTGAACGCCAGGATCCGGGTGGCCGATGTCCGGAAGGCCTACCGTTCGACACCTCCGCGGAACCCTTGCGCGGCATCCGTTTGCTCAACCTGACCACTTGCCACGGCGATCTCGATCTGTGCGTGGTCCCGGCCGGCAACGAGGGTTATGAGGATCTGGTCCGTGCGGCCGTAGCGCGGACTCCGGCGGTTGTCGCCTGCCAACCGAACTTTCCCCAAGCCCGCGACGAAACGGCTGAAACCGGGTCGAGACCATCCGCCTCGACGAATATGGCGGCAGCGTAGTCGTGGATTGGGCTGGCGATAAGCCAGTACCGGGGCCGCCGCGCACCGGTGCCGGCCGCTCCGCGGCCCTGGGCATCGGTCATGCGGGAAGCGCGGTGCCCTCGTACATCGCCGCGTACGGCTTCGGCTCCCCCTTCCCGTAGTAGTTGTCCAACCGGGTGATCCTCATCCCGCCCGACTCGATGATTGCGGCGATGTCCCGGTTCAGGTTGCACCCGCCGCCAACACGTCGTTGGATCCCGTTGAGGCGGTCCTGCCATCGACGCACCCGCTCGTCGGGGGCACGGCCGTGTTCGACGAAGTGGAACTCTCCGCCCGGGCGTAACACCCGACGCGCCTCCCGAACGGCGGCCTCGGCATCCGGGATCGTGCACAGACTCCACGTGCACAGGACCGCGTCGACACTCCCGTCGGGGACCGGCAACCGCTGCCCGTCCAACCCGACGACCTCGACCTCGACCGGCGCCGCGGCCATCCGCCCGCGGGCGAGCCGGACACCGACGCCGGATGGTTCGACCGCCATCAGCCGTGTGACGTCCAGCGGCAGGAACGGCAGGTTGTGACCGGTGCCGAAACCGATCTCGAGCACCTCACCCTTCAGCCGCGCACACACTCGCGCGCGGATCAGCCGGGTCTGCCCGGTGTTCATGACCACGTTGATGATGTGCGGTAGAACGCGCTCGTCATACAAACCCATCGGCTCCTCCTCGGCCGCGCCCCACACGTCGCGCTTGCAGATCATCGCTGAATCCAGGGCGCGCGGCCACGCTACCGCTGTGACGAGCCCCATGATCCAGCACCGGCTGTAACCCGCGCGGGGGATGCGGGTGCAGGCGCTGGCCCGCCGTGACCCAGGTGTGGTTGTCGTGGGCGGCTCGGCGGAGGCACTGCCGATCCGATCCGCCGCAGTGCGGGCGGTCTGGGTATCTCAGGTCCTGCATCATGTGACCGACCTCTCGGCGGCAGCGGCGGGATTGCGCCGGGTGCTCGTTCCAGGTGGACGCGTCTTGGTTCGCGGTATGTACCGGGACCTGGCCGGGCAGTGGCCGTTGGTGAGCTTTTTCCCCGGCATTCTTAAAGTCGAGGTCGAACGGTTTCCACCTTGGTCCAGGATTCAGGATCATCTGGAGGGGGCGGGGCTCCGGCTGACGGCCTGGGACCGTGTCGAGCAGACCCTCGCGGGTGGCATGGCTGAGCTCGACGCGCGAACCTGTCACCGGGCAGATAGCGGGCTGGCGTTGCTGCCCGATGAACAGTTCCACGAAGGTCTGGCGCGGATGCGCGCGCTGGCCGAGGCGGAGGGGGTGCCTACACCGGTGAGCGAAACTCTCGACTTCGTCGTGTTCGCCTCAGAGGCCTGATCAGCATCGTCCAAGGCGCGGCCTGTCCGGGCGAGTCGGGGTCGCACGATGTATCCACCCGGGCAGCCCGCGCGGCCTGACAGACTCACTCGGATCCGGCTGGTCGAAGATGGTTTCGAGCGCGAAGGAGGAGCGGGAACGATGACTTCGCGAACTCACGAACGTCTGTCCCCCTCTCCGGTCA
Organism: Mycobacteriales bacterium; assembly: GCA_035533475.1. Classification (NCBI taxonomy): domain Bacteria; kingdom Bacillati; phylum Actinomycetota; class Actinomycetes; order Mycobacteriales; species Mycobacteriales bacterium. Next base: position 62,374 of record DATLTS010000020.1, read on the forward strand.
GCACCGTCGGCCGCTGGCGACCCATCGATGGAGTGAGTCGATGGGCAAGGTCCGTGCGGGTATCACGATGTCGGTCGACGGATACATCACCGGACCGGATGACCGCCCCGGGTGCGGTCTCGGGAAGCGTCTGTTCGAAGGGTTCACACAGCCCCTTGACCTAGAGCACCTCGGGGTCCGCCAATCGCCGTACGCCACGTTCATCGACTACCGGGTCAGGAAATGACCGAGGCGCTGGGTTCACGCGGGGGTCTCAGCAGCGTCCGACGAGCAGGGGAACTGGGATAGGAGCCGAGCGGGGGTGCGCCTCGCGGGCACTGTTTCGCGGCCAGTGAGCGCGCCCGGCTGCTCGTCAGACCCGCCAGCCGCGGTCAGTCAAGGTCGGTGATCAGCACTCGACCGGCACGAACGTGGATGTCGCCGTGCATGAGTCGCCAGGGTCATCCGGCTGGGGGTGTTCGACTCTCATCGGCCGCACAACGCGGAGCCCGGCCACACCTGGCGAACCTTCGAGCGTGGGCTGACCGGCGACGTCGCGGTGGGTCGGCATGTGGCTTGCACTACCGCTCGCTCAGCAGCAGGTTCCGTGCGTCTGGCCCTGCGGGCCGCGGGTCATGTCGCGTGGAAGGAGTAGGCGCTGCGTCCTTCGCTGCGTCGTTCGAGGATGAGCCCACATAACCGTTGAGCCAGGCATTGATGTCATCAACGGCTGCCCGCGCCATCGGGGTCGGGTGTGCGGTGAAGCCGTGAGGCGAGTCGGGGTAGAGCCGGAGATCGACTTCGACTCCGGCCGCTGACAGTCGGGCGGCCATCGCCAGGTTGTCCTGGAGCAGGATGTCGAGCTCTCCGACAACGATGAGGACAGGAGGAAGGCCCCTAAGGTCGGCGTAGATCGGGGACAGGTCGGGATGCGTCCGGTCGGACGTGGCCCCGGCGTAGGCATCGAGGAAGTACTCGTCCGCGATCAGGCGGCCCGCGGGTGTGTGCGCGCTCAGATCGTAGGTTCCGAACTGCAGCACAGCGGCATCGAATGCGGAGATCCCCCGATCGCGCAGGCGGAGAAGTGTGGTGACCGCCAGCGTTGCGCCAGCCGAGAAGCCTAGGATCCCGAGCCTGGTCACGCCGAACCGGGACGATGCCTTGTCGGCGAGCCAGAGAGCTGCGGTTTCGCAGTCCTCGGGTGCCGCTGGCCACGGGTGTTCAGGTGCCAGTCGGTAGTCCACGCTCGTGATCGCAACGCCGAGGGCATCCGCAAGCTCCCTGTTGCGGATGTCGCTGGAAGCGGCCGATCCTAAGTAAAAGCCGCCGCCGTGGATCTCGAGGAGGACCCCCGTTGCTGTCCTGCCCACAGGGAGATGGATCCGCAGCGGGACGCTGCGGCCGTCGACACTGACGAGCTCCTCCACGGCCGGCGGTTGCGACGGGGTAGCCGCGACGAGATCGGCTCGGACAGCGCGAAGCTCCTCCCAGCTATCGGGCCCACGCCCAGCCGCACGCTTCGCGTAGAAAGCGCGAGAACCTTCGACAAGAGGCAGAAGGCGCGAGTCGATCAGCTGTGTGAGTCCGAGTTTCATCCAGCGAACAGTACGAGCAGGAGCTACCAACCCAGGCCCCGACGCGCCTGCCGGCGGTCGAGTCGTCTTAACTCGTCCTACCCAATCGTCTACCTCGCGACGCGGGCGCACGAACATAGCCGCAACTATGCTGCAGGCCGAGTGATCTTGCGAACCGCTCGGGAACGGCACCTCGCGGGCAGCTTATGGCCCCCCCGGTCTGGGTGAGGAAGTGGCCGGAAGCACCGCAACGACGATGGTCGAGCCGCCGGGACCGACGGCGTAGACATCCACGGTCGGCGAGCGGGTCCAACACCAAGCCACGAGCGCGTTTCCGGCTGAGTTCGGCCACGCACTGGACGCGGGGCGGCGACCCGCAACTACATATCCTCGGGCAATGGAAACGGTCGTGGGGGCGGAGTAGATCACAAGGTGGCCCGCGATTCGGGCACCGCAGCGGAGCGCGGCAAGGCTGTCCTTGTTCTGCGCGGGCACGACCGACGAGTTGCCACCGCACGCCGCCAGCGAGGCCGCGCCCAGTACAGGGAGCACGCCTAAGACGGCCATCCGCCAGGCGCGCATGAGCCTCATTATCGGCCGCGGTCGACATTCAATAAAGACAAACTTCTTTGGGTGGTCGGTCCGGGCAGTAGGCCGGCCAGCCTGATCATCGACTCTCCCTTTTTGCCTGCTCAGGGCAGTGGTAGCCGGGCATGGACCCTCGCCAGCCAGGCCACGTGCGGGGATGGACGAGCGAAGCGGCGCAGGCCTCTCGAACAGCCCGATAACAGGTCGCTATAGGTCGGAACGTGCGATCTTGGCCACCTGTGCTGGAGCGGTACTTCTCTACGTCTAGGAGACCCGGCCGTAGTCGTCGTCTAGTCGCTCAATGTCATCTTCGCCAAAATAATCGCCGTGCTGCACTTCGATGAAGATCAGCTCGTCGGGCCCCGTGTTCTCGATTCGATGGCACACGCCGACCGGCACGTCGATTGGGTTGCCGCGCTCAACGGCGACAGTCGCACCGTCGAGCGTCACGACGCCGCAGCCTTGCACGATTAACCAGTGTTCAGAGCGACGTGCGTGCCGTTGGTAACTGAGCCGCTTGCCTGATGCGACCGTGATCGATTTCACTTTGAAACTGTGGTGCTCCGCCAGAACGCCGTAGTGACCCCACGGCCGCACGTTGTCGTCCACGGCCGCACGATAGCGCCGGATCCCCCGCGTTCCTTCGCGGCCTATCGTGCGCCGTGGAACGGCAGCTTCCTGTCGCCACCAGCAGTCGCGTCGGGCGCTCTCAGCCGCGAACCGTGATCACAGTGTCGTAGGTCGACTCGCGCCGAAGCGTCACTGCGAAATGCATGACTTGGTCGCGGTCGCTGCCGTATACGCCCGCTACCAAAGCGCCGTTTCGCCGTACTTGTTGTTGCACAGTGAAGACAGACGACGGTGCGGGAGAAACCCCAGCGCCCTGACACGATCGTTCAAATACCAGCAGGAACGGCACACCGCGCTCCACAGAAACGGTCGTCCGGCCTTCGAGATCGCCGGGGCCGATGAACACCTCGCGGGAGAGGATCGATCCGCATACCGACTGAACCTAAAGACGTGGATACGTGTGGCCACCACACGAGGCGACGAGCAGCGCCATCAAAGGCAGCGCGCTCATAGATCGGGTCGGCGTCATGGCGGGGCGAACGATAACGCCGGCTCCCGTCGTTGATCTTGGAGTTCGGCAGCGACCGAGAAGAGCAGCTACCGTCGTCACGTACCCCGCATCAGCGGCGATCAAGGACCCTAAGGCGCTCGGGTTCCGGCCACTCGGCCGGCGGCTCATCGACGTAGAAGACGTACTCCACGCTGGCCAGCCGTCCGCCGTCGAGGAACAGCAGCACTTCCCCCACTGGCTCATCGGTGAGGGGCGACACCCGCAGCTCGACTGGCGAGACTCGGGCCGGCGGGGTCACCGCAGCCAGTGGCGCGTCCTCGGCTACCTGGACATCGAAGGTCGGGCAGCCGCAGTCGCAGCGACCCACGACTAACGCCGACGCCGCCTGTTGGCGAAGTTCGACCACCCCTGGGTAGTCCACGCTCAGAAGCAAGTGGAGCACGTCACGCTCCCGGTCGGCCAATGGGCGCGGGGCAATGTGGGCCACGAGGCCATGATCCCTGAGGGCGACTCCGAACGCCGGGTACGCGCGGCCGGCCTGGCAACGAAGAGCCGAGCTTAAGCGCAGCTCTGCGTCGTCGCGTGCTCAGCTGGCCTGCACGTAGTCGCGAAGCGCTCGTCTGATCAGTTCTGAGACGCTGATCTGCTCGTCAGCGGCTCGAAGGAGCAGGTCACGCTTGAGCTCGGGGTCGAGACGTACCGATTCCACCGAGGCTGGCGCAGAGCCCATCGCCGGGCGACCGGCGACCCTCCGGCGCACCAGCTTGTCGACGTCGTAGCCACGCTCCGCCTCATCGGCGAACGCTGCCACGAGCTCATCGGTGATCGGAGTGCCGTCCTTCAGCTTGCCGTGCGTCTTAGCCATCGTCATCACCTCTTCGGCAGTAGTCGTCGGTACTTGGCCCGCATCGCCATTGCATGGAT
>DATLTS010000021.1 GCA_035533475.1 Mycobacteriales bacterium
CGCGAAAGCCTTCTGCCGGCTGCGCTCCTACCTCGACACCGCCCGCAAACAAGGCCAACCAGCTCTGGCCGTCCTACGCATGCTCCACGACAGTGGGCCCTGGATCCCCGCCATCGCCTGAGCGGGCGGCTGAGTAGTTACCGAATATCAAGCTCCCGACGTCACTCGGTACGCGTCGTGTAGCTCCGGCCCAGCGGCGTGCGCCCGCGCCTACCGAACGTTCCGCAGCCGAGCGAAAACGGCGAATCTATCGGGTCACTCAGCGATCTTCCCCGACCGGCCAGCGCGGTGAGCGCGCTCGGGCCCACTCCGATCACAGCAGTGCCACGAACTCCTCAACCGATAGACCAGCCTGACGCAGGATCGACCGTAGTGTGCCCGGCGCCAGGTCGCGGTGCAACGGGACGACGACTGTCCGCTCAGCTCGCCGGAGCTTGACATGACTACCGCGTTGGCTGATCCGTTCAAAACCGGACTTGGATAGCGCCGCGACGACGTCAGCTCCCGAACGGACGGGGAGCGCCGGGCTCACGCAGAGAGCTCGACCGTGGCGATGATCGGCGGCTCGACTACGTCGGGAATCGGTTGGTCTTCGAAGTACAACTCGAGGGCCTCCTGCAGGTTTGCAAGCGCCTCCTCGACAGTGCTCCCCTGGCTTGTCACCTCGACCTCGAGGCAGCGCGCTACGCGCCAACCGCCCTCGTGAGTGACCGCCGCAGTGAACTGCATGGCCCCATGGTACGGCGGGTGCTCGCATCCCCCCGTGCTAACGCGGCAAACCCACCCGCAGTTTACGACGCCGGCGCTGGTGAGCTACTTCTTGGGCGCGTCGTCCGACGAGGATTTCGAGGCCAAGCTCGGGGGCGATGAGGCGCCGGATACCTCGCGACCTGACCGGGCAGGAGTCGAGCCGCTCGCGCCATCGGGGTGGGCCGAGTCGACATGGCCATGCCCGTCTGGGCTAGCCGGGTCGATCGTTCCGAGCGACCTCCGGAGCGCTTCATAGATCGACAGGCCTTGGCCCACCACACCCGCGACTGCCTGATTCACCCCCTCCGTGCCGCTGAGCACCGTCAGGTGGGAACCAGCGATCCCCTTGGCAGCCGCATCGACCAGGGCAGGCAACACGTCGATCAGCTTGTTCGCAGCAATGAGCGCCTGGTTACCGCCAGTGAGCGCATCGGCTCGGACGTTGATCGCCTCTGCCTCCGCGGCAGCGACGGCACGTTGCGCGTAGGCATCCCCGTCGGCATGGGCCTTCTTCGCTTCCGCGTCCGCCGCTGCCTGAACCTTCAGGGCGTCTGCTTCCGCCTCCGCCAGCGTGCGCCGTCGGTTGGCCTCGGCTTCGGTGTTGAGCTTGGTGGTGACTCGTCCGGCTTCAGCCAAGGTCCGTTGCTTGAATGCCTCGGCCTCGGTCGAGAGCTTCGTCGTGTCACGGTCGGCCTCGGCGAGGGTCCGCTGCTTATAGGCCGCCGCATCGGCTGGTCGACGGACCTCCGACTCGAGCTGCTTTTCGGTGAGCTGCGCCGTCCGCTCGGCGAGCTGGGTCTGCTCGGTGATGACTTCCTGGGTCGCCTTCGCCTGAGCCAAAGGGCCAGCCTGCGCCGCTCTGGCTTTGGCCTCCTCGGTCTCGGCCGCAAAGCCCGCCTGCTTGATCTCGGTGTCCCGCACGTACTGGGCTCGCAGGGCAGCTGCCTCCTGTTCGCGCTGGGTCGCCTCTTGATCGGCCTTCGCCGCCGCGATCCGGGCCTGGCTAGCTACCGCTGCGGCGTGCGGCGCGGCGATGTTGTTGATGTACCCGGTGGAGTCCTCGATCTCCTGGATCTGAAGGGAGTCCACTACGATGCCGAGCTTCTCCATCTCGCCGTGGCTGCCGTCCTTCACCTCCTGTGCCAGCCGGTCGCGCTCCCTGATGATCTCTTCCACCGTCAGGCTGCCGATGATCGAGCGAAGGTGGCCGGCGAAGATCCGACCGACTAGCTCTTCCATCCGATCTTGCTCGGAGAGAAACCGGCGGGCGGCGTTGGCAATCGACACGGGGTCGTCGCCGATCTTGAACGCCGCGATAGCGCGGATCTTGAGTCGGATGCCCTGGGTAGTGATGCATTCCTCGACGACCTCAGCCTCACGCAACGACAGGGACAGGATGCGGGCCTTCTGCTTGACGGGCAGCACGAAGCTGCCGTGTCCGGTGACGATGCGAAACTGCGTGTCCTGAGCCTTCCGTCTCGACCCCGAGATGAGAAGGGCTTCGTTAGGTGCTGGGACCTGCCAGAACAACATCGTTTTCCCCTTAGAGTCCTTGTGCCGGCCTCGTCAGACAGGCGTGACATCCACAGACCGTCCGGAACGACACTCGACCACGACGACCCTGGTGAACTTCGGGATCGGCTCATCGGAGAACGCCGCGTACGCTTCGGTGCCTCCACGCACCGGCAGCACCACCTCGCCCGGACGGTCGGGCAGGATGGGAACGGTCACATGTCCTACGGTGCCGATCAGATCTTGGTCGAGATCCTCCACCGCTGCCTATCCCTTCGAGTTCCGGCCTGAAATGTAGCCCGCGCGACGCCCGGGCGCGAAGCGGCATCACGGCCCACACTCGGTCAAGGGCGGCAGGCCACGCGAGCGTGAGCCGGCCATGGCATACACGAGTCCAACGATGTGCCGCACACCAATGCACCGACGATGCCGCCACCCGGCCGCTCGTGAACCCAGCGCAGACGCGAGCCCCCGTGGGCACAGGCAGCGCTGGACGTGCCCCCCGGGTCAGGGCAAGGCGCAGCTCGGAATCAAGCCCCGGAGGTCACCCGGTAGGCGTCGTAGACGCCCTGAACTCCGCGGACGCTGCCCAGCAGGTGGCCGAGGTGCTTGACGTCGCCCATCTCGAAGGTGAAGCGGCTCACCGCGACGCGATCCCGGGTCGTGGTCACCGACGCGGACAGGATGTTGACGTGCGCGTCGGAGAGCACCCGGGTGACGTCCGAGAGCAGCCTGGTGCGATCGAGCGCCTCGACCTGGATGGCCACGAGGAAGACCGACCCAGCGGTGGGCGCCCACTCGACCTCCACAATCCGGTCCGGCTCGTTCGACAGTGCCGACACGTTGACGCAATCCACCCGGTGAACGCTCACCCCGCTCCCGCGGGTCACGAAGCCGAGGATCTCGTCGCCCGGGACCGGGGTGCAGCAACGGGCGAGCTTCACCCAGACGTCGGTCACCCCGCGGACCACCACACCCGGGTCGTCGGTCGGCCGGACTCGTGGTTGTGAACGGGTCGGGACGGCGGTCTCGGCAAGGTCCTCGACGGCACCCTCGGGCCCCCCCATCGAAGCCACCAACCGCATGACGACCGACTGGGCGGATAGATGGCCATCGCCGACGGCGGCGTAGAGGCCGGAGACGTCGCCGTACCGCAGGTCCCGGGCCAGGGTGACGAGCGCGTCGCCGCCGAGCAGCCGCTGCAACGGCAGCCCCTGCTTGCGCATGGCCCGACTGATCGCGTCCTTGCCGCTGTCGATCGCGTCTTCGCGTCGTTCGCGCGCGAACCACTGTCGAATCTTGTTCCGGGCCCGGGCCCCGCGGACGAACGAGAGCCAGTCACGACTCGGGCCGGCGGTCTCCGACTTCGAGGTGAAGATCTCGACGACGTCGCCGTTCTCCAGCGTCGACTCGAGTGGAACCAGCCGGCCCCCGACCCGGGCGCCGATGCAGCGATGGCCCACCTCGGTGTGCACCGCGTAGGCGAAATCCACCGGGGTCGCACCCGACGGCAAGGCGATGACGTCGCCCTTCGGAGTGAATACGAAAACCTCCTGGGCGTGCAGGTCGAAACGCAGCGAGTCCAGGAATTCACCGGGGTCGGACGTCTCGCGCTGCCAGTCCAGAAGCTGGCGCAGCCAGACCATGTCGCGCTCGCCCGGCCCGTTGGCGGTGCTCGGCGCCCCACCGCCGGTGACCTCCTTGTACTTCCAGTGCGCGGCGATGCCGTACTCCGCCCGGCGGTGCATCTCAGCGGTGCGGATCTGGATCTCGACCGGCTTTCCTTCGGGTCCGATCACGGTCGTGTGCAGCGATTGGTACATGTTGAACTTGGGCATCGCGATGTAGTCCTTGAACCGGCCGGGGACCGGGGACCACAACGCATGGATCGTGCCGAGCGCCGCGTAGCAATCGCGGACCGACTCGACAAGAACCCGGATCCCGACCAGGTCGTAGATGTCGGCGAAGTCCCGGCCGCGGACGATCATCTTCTGGTAGATCGAGTAGTAGTGCTTGGGTCTACCGGTGACCGTGGCTTTGATCTTCGCGGTGCGCAGCTCGCTACCGATCCGGTCGACCACGGTGGCAAGGAACTCGTCCCGGGACGGGGCCCGCTCGACGACCAGTCGGCCGATCTCGTCGAAACGCTTGGGGTACAGCGTGGCGAAGGAGAGGTCCTCGAGCTCCCACTTGATCGTGTTCATCCCGAGCCGATGCGCGAGCGGGGCGTAGATCTCGAGCGTCTGTCGGGCGGTCCGCTGCTGCTTGTCGGGGGGCAGGTGGGCGATGGTGCGAACGTTGTGCAACCGGTCGGCGAGCTTCAGCACGAGGACCTTGGGGTCGCGCGCCATCGCCACGACCATCTTGCGAATCGTTTCGGCCTCGGCGACGTCGCCGTATTTCACCTTGTCGAGTTTGGTGACGCCGTCGACCAGTTCGGCGACGCCCTCGCCGAACTCGCGGCGAATCTCTTCCAGGCTGAGCGTCGTGTCCTCGACCGTGTCGTGCAGCAGCGCCGCGACGACGGTGTCGACGGGCATGCCGAGCTCGGCCACGATGGTCGCCACGGCGACCGGATGCGTGATGTAGGGATCGCCGCTGCGCCGCAGCTGGCCAGCATGGCAGCGTTCGGCGACCTCGTAGGCGCGGTGGACCGGTCGAAGGTCGACCTTCGGGTGGGTGATCCGAAGTTCCTTGATCAGCGGGTCGAGGATCGGCGTTCCGGCATTCTTCGCCGGTCCGAGCCGGGCCAATCGGCTGCGGACCCGTCGGGCGGTCGCCGATGGGGCATCCGTCGGGTCCGCCGGAACCAGGCTTTCGGCCAGCGGGTTGTCGATCGGCACGACGTCCGGCACGCACCGCTCCTCGGGCTGCAGGGCTCTACCCGAGCATAACGACGGGCCGGCCCCGGACCTTCCGGATGTCGCTCAGATCGAGAGCAGCGCGTGGACATTCGACGCAGGTAGCGCCCGACGTCCCTCGAGGGTGCGCAGCTCGAGCAGCACGCTGACCCCGAGCACCTGTCCGCCGGCTCGTTCCACCAGCCCGGCGGCGGCAGCAGCGGTCCCGCCGGTGGCCAGGACGTCGTCGACGATGAGCACCCGGTCCCCCGGGCCGAACGCGTCCCGGTGCACCTCGAGCGTCGCCGTGCCGTACTCGAGCGCGTAGTCCGCGTCGAGGGTCGCCGCCGGGAGCTTCCCGTGCTTTCGGACCGGCACGAATCCGGCCCCGAGGTGGTAGGCGACCGGGGCGGCGAGGATGAATCCGCGAGCCTCGATCCCGACCACCTTGTCGACAGCGCCCCGCCCGTACTGAGCACCGATCGCCTCGACCACGCCGGCGAACGCGACGGGATCGGCGAGCAGGGGCGTGATGTCCTGGAATCGGATCCCCGACGTTGGAAAGTCCGGAACCTCGCGGATCAGCTCGCGTAGTCGGGTCGCTAGGTCGGGGATCACGGCCACCGGCCGGTCGGCGGCCGTGCCGTCACCGTCGCCGCTTCTTGCCGGGCCGGCCCCGCCCACCCTTGCGTCGCGGCGGTGCGGGTCGTGGTCGGCTGCCCGCCGCCGGCCGGGTCGCCGCCGGCGCGCGGGGAACGGTCGTCGGATCCTCGACCGCACCGACCCCCGCCACCGCGACGGCCGGCTCTGGACCCCGGGTCGCCGCCGGCGCGACGGCCTGCTTGCTCCGGCTGAGCGCTACCCGCTTCGCGAGGGCCACGAACTGCGGTTCGCGTTCCTTGAGGTCGCAGACCAGTGGGGTGGCGATGAAGATCGAGGAGTAGGCCCCGGAAGCCAACCCGATGAACAGGGCGAGCGCAAGATCCTTCAGCGAGCCCGCCCCGAGCAGGCCGGCCCCGATGATGAGCAGCCCGGCCACCGGGAGGAGGGCGATGACGGAGGTGTTGATCGACCGGACCAGCGTTTGGTTAACCGCCAGGTTCGCCGCGTCGGAGAACGTCATCCGGCTGCCGCCAGCCAAGCCCTGGGTGTTCTCCCGGACCTTGTCGAAGACGACCACGGTGTCGTAGAGCGAGTACCCGAGGATGGTGAGCAGTGCGATGACCGTCGACGGGCTCACCTCGAATCGGGACAGCGAATAGATCCCGGCCGTGATCACCAAGTCGTGGATGAGGGCGACGATCGCGGCGAACGCCATCTTCGGCTCGAAGCGGATGGACAGGTAGGCGACGACCACGACGAGGAAGACCGCCAGGCTCTCCAGCGCCTTGTTCGTGATCTGACCTCCCCAGGTGGCGCCCACCGACGTCGAGCTGAGGCCCTTGGTGGGAACGCCGAGTTTGCTCTGGATGCTCTGCTCGACCGTCGTCAGCTCGCCTTCGGGGAGCGTCTTCGTGTCGACGATGAACGAGGTCGCCGACCCGCTGCCGGCCTGTTGCACGACGGAATCCGACAGCCCGAGGCCGCCGAACAGGGTCCGCACGTCGGAGATCGAGTGGCCTTCGGTCGGGAACCGGAACTCCGCGCCCCCCTTGAAGTCGATCGTCGGGTTGATCCCCACGAGGGCCAGGCTGAGAACACTGACCAGCAGGACGAGGCCGGAACCGAGATACCACCATCGGCGATGGCCGATGAAGTCGTAGGAGATCTGCCCGGTGTAGAGCCGGTAGGCGAATCCACGACGCGCCATGTCAGCCCCGCCCTCGTGGCGCCGCCGGCCGGCCGGTGGGGGGGAGCCGGCGCTCCTCTTCGTGGGCCGTCCCCATCCGGGCCGCCCCGAGTCCGGAGAAAGCACCGCCGGACCGGAACAGCCGGGTTCGGACGAGGAAGGTCAGCATCGGCTTGGTGAACAAGAAGACGATGAACAGGTCGCAGATCGTCGACAAACCGAGGGTGAAGGCGAACCCGCGAACGTCGCTAACCGACCACAGGTAAAGGACGATGGCGGCGAGCAGGGAGACGGTGTCCGCGGACAGGATCGTCCGCCGCGCGCGCGGCCAGGCGAACTCGACCGCGCTGCGCAGCGTGCGCCCCTCCCGTACCGAGTCCCGGAGCCGCTCGAAGAAGACGACGAAAGAGTCCGCGGTGATTCCGACCGCCACGATGAAACCGGCGATGCCGGCGAGGGTCAGGGTGTAACCGATGGTGTCGCCCAGCACGGTGACCAGGGCGTAGAGCAGGACCGCGGAAAGGGCGAGGCTGGCGACGGTCACGAAGCCGAGCCCGCGGTAGTAGACCAGGGAGTAGACGACGACGAGGCCCAACCCGATCGCCCCGGCGATCAGGCCGCCGCGCAGCTGAGCGGACCCGAGGGTCGGTGACACCGTCTCGATGGTCGCCTTGGACAGGTGGACCGGCAGGGCACCGTACGAGAGCTCGTTGGCGAGCAACTTGGCGTCGGTCTCGGTGAACGTGCCGCTGATAATGGTCTGCCCGCTGGTGATCGCACCCTGGTTCACCGTGGGGGCGGAGTCGACCACCCCGTCGAGAACGACCGCGATCTCGTTGCAGCCGGTCGGCGGGAGGCAGGCGGCGGCCTGCGGACTCGGCAGCTTGAAGGCCTGCCCCGTGAGGTTCGCCCACAGGCCGGTGCCCTGGCCGTTGAAGTTGAGGTTGACGACCCACTGCCCGGTGCCCTGCTGATCCAGCCCGGCGGAGGCGCTGGAGATCATCGATCCCTCGACCGTCGCCGGCCCGAGCAGGTACTTGATCGTATGGCTCGAATCGCAGGCGAGGATCCAGTCGCTCGGCAGGTCCGGCGGGGGGTTGTTCAGGTTGGGCGGGAAGATCGGGTCGGGGTCCTTCGCGCAGTCCAGCTGATTGAACGCCACCTGCGACAGGGGCGAGTTCGGCGTGAACTGCGCGGCGCTCGGGATGCCGCTCGGGCTGGCCGTCGGGCTCGGGGTCGCCGCCGCCGGCGTCGCGGCGGGCTTCGGGCTGGGGCTCGACCGGGCGGTCGGGCTAGCGGTCGGCAGGGTGACGATCGCGGCGCCGGCCTTCTTCTTAGCCGGCGATTTGGTCGGCACTGCCTTCAGGCTCGGAACTGGCGCCGGGGCGGTGACGCTTCCGGCGGCGAACTCCAGGACCAGCCGGAAGCGCAGCTGAGCGACCTTCTCCAGGCTGTTGATCAGGGCCTCCCTCCCGGTACCCGGGACTTCGATCTTGATGTCGCTGTTGCCCTGCGTGGTCACCGTCGCCGAGGTCACCCCGCTGCCGTTGACCCGGGCGGTGATGATGTTCGCGGTCTCCTGGAGCTGGCTCTTGGTCACCTGGCCGTGCGGCACGGTTGCGGTAAGGACGGCGCTGGTGCCGCCCCGCAGGTCGAGGCCGAGCTGGGGCGCGTGCTGGGGGCCGAGGAACACCCCGAGGTAGAGCCCGACCACGACGAGCGCCACGACGCCCAGGGACCGGCCGGGGCGCGGCGTCGGACTGCGAGAGGCCACAGCTGTTCTCTTTCGGGTCGGGGGACGGCGGGCGCGCGGCCCTTATCCCGTCGGTCAGGCCTGCGGATTCTCCTCCGGCGGCGGGTCGCCGGTTTTCTCCCCGGTCGACCCGGAGCCCGGTTCGGGTGTGTCCGAGGAGCCGTGCGGCAGCTCCGGGGCCGGCGCCACCCCGGCCGTCGGCTCATCCGGCAAGCCGTGGTCCTCCGCGGGCTCGGGGCCCGGCTCGTCCCTCGGATCTGTGGGATCGCCCGCGGCGTGCTCCTGCTCGGGCAGTTCGGGGACCTCCTCGACCGGGGTTACGACCGCGACGACGACCCGTGGATCGAAACGGGCCCGGACCCCGGGCGCGATCTCGAGCACGAGGTAGTCCGCGTCCACCGAGACCACGGTGGCGTAGAGCCCGGCGTTCGTCCGGACCTCCGCTCCGGGAACTACCTGCTGGCGCACCGAGTCGACCTGCTGGCGACGCCGGTTGCGGCCGGGCCGCATGAACAGGAAGACCAGGCCGATGCCGAGCAGCAGGATGAAGAAGACGGCCGGCGACTGTTTCTTCGCTGGCGTCGTCGTCGCCGCCAGCAGCGCGACGAGGTGGGCGATGTGCACGAAGGGACCTCTCCGGGAGACTCCGCGAGATCCTACGTGCCGCGGCTATCGGACCTGATCGAACAGGGTCGGGCCGGTCGAGGGCGGCGGGCTGAGCCCGAGGTGACGCCAGGCGGCGGGGGTGGCGACCCGGCCGCGCGGGGTTCGTGCGAGCAACCCCTGGCGGACGAGGAACGGCTCGGCGACCTCCTCCACGGTTTCCGGCTCCTCCCCCACCGCCACCGCCAAGGTGGACAGCCCGACCGGGCCCCCACCGAACCGGCGCAGCAGGGCATCGAGAACACCGCGGTCGAGCCGGTCGAGGCCGAGGTCGTCTACCTCGTAGAGCGCGAGCGCCGCCTCGGCGACCTCCCGGGACACGGTGCCGTCACCCCGGACCTCGGCGTAGTCGCGCACCCGGCGCAGGAGCCGGTTCGCGATCCGCGGGGTCCCGCGCGAGCGGCCGGATATCTCATCGGCGCCGCCCGAACTGAGCGTCAGACCGAGTAGACCCGCCGAACGCACCAGGACCTGCCGAAGCTCGGCGGGATCGTAAAAGTCCAGGTGAGCCACGAAGCCGAACCGGTCGCGCAGCGGGCCGGGCAGCAGACCGGCTCGAGTTGTGGCACCGACCAAGGTGAACGGTGCGACGTCGAGCGGGATCGCGGTCGCCCCGGGCCCCTTGCCGATGACCACGTCGACCCGGAAGTCCTCCATCGCCACGTAGAGCATCTCCTCGGCGGGACGGGCCATCCGGTGGATCTCATCGAGGAAGAGCACCTCACCCTCGGTCAAGGTCGAGAGCAGCGCGGCGAGGTCACCGGCGCGCTCTATGGCCGGCCCGCTGGTGATCCGCAGCGGAGCCCCCAGCTCAGCACCGATGATCATCGCCAGGCTGGTCTTCCCCAGTCCGGGTGGACCGCAGAGCAGCACATGGTCGGGCGGTCGGCCGCGCCGCTGGGCGCCCTCCAGAACGAGGCCCAGCTGCTCGCGGACCCGCTCTTGACCGATGAACTCGGCGAGCCGACGTGGCCGTAAGGCGGCCTCGACGACCCGCTCGTCGCCATCGGCGTAGGGCGAAACCAGCTCGGAGGTCGCGCTCATGCCCGGCTCAGCATCCGTAACGCCGAGCGCAGCAGGTCGGCCACCTGGGGAGCCTCGCCGATCGCCTCGGCGGCGTCAGCCTCGGGGCCCACCGCGATCAAAGCCTCGTCGACCTCGCGGCTGGTCCAGCCGAGGCCAGTGAGGGCCCCGCGCAGCTGCTCACGCCAGATCGGACCCGGCGCACCGGGCAGGCCACCGGCGGGGGCGGCTGGCCCGGCACCAAGCCGGTCCTTGAGCTCGAGCACGATCCGCTGCGCACCCTTGCGACCGATTCCGGGAACCATGGTGAGCGCGGCCACGTCCTCGGTCGCGACCGCGACCCGGACCGCCGCGGGGGCGTGCACGCCGAGCACCGCCTGGGCGAGGCGGGGTCCAACGCCGGTCGCGCTCTGGAGCAGCTCGAAGACGGCCCGCTCGTCATCGTCGAGGAAACCGAAGAGGGTGAGCGCGTCCTCGCGGACCACGAGCGAGGTGGCGAGTCGCGCCGGCTCGCCGATCCGCAACCGTGCCCTTGTCGCCGGGGTGCAGACCAGGCAGAGGCCGACGCCGCCGACCTCGATCACCGCCCCGTCCGCGGTCAGCGCGGTGACCCGCCCGCTCACGCTGGCGATCACGCGCTGCTCCGGAGCAGCGCGGCCGCGATCCGGGCGGCCGCCGCCCCGCGCCAGACATGGCAGATGGCGAGCGCGAGCGCGTCCGTCGCGTCCGCCGGGTGTGGCGCGGCGGGGAGGCCGAGCAGCCGGGTGACCATCGCCGCGACCTGCGCCTTGCCGGCGCGACCGGATCCGGTAACGGCCGCCTTGACCTCGCTGGGGGTGTACAGAGCGACCGGCAGGCCGGCCCGGGCGGCGGTGGTCAGGGCCACGGCGCCGGCCTGCGCGGTCCCCATGACGGTTCGGACGTTGTGCTGACTGAACACTCGCTCGACCGCGACCGCATCCGGGCGGTACTCGGCGATCCACGAGGTGATCGCCTGCTCGAGCGCGAGCAGGCGGAGAGCCACGTCTGCGCCCGGGGGAGTCCGGATCACGTCGACGGCAACCAAGCCGAGCTTGCGCCCGCTCCGACCGTCGACGACACCCAGCCCGCACCGGGTGAGCCCGGGGTCGACGCCGAGGACCCGCACCGCCACCTCCATCCGAACATCTGTTCGGACAGCGTAGTAGCGCCCGACGTTCCCCGCCGCGCGACGCGCCGACGGCTACACCGAGGCCAGAACCTCGTCGGACACGTCGAAATTGGCCCAGACGTTCTGCACGTCGTCGCTGTCCTCGAGCGCCTCGACGAGCCGAAGCACCCGACGACCGGTCTCGTCGTCCAGCGGCACGCTCACGCTCGGCAACCAGGCGACCTCAGCCGAGTCCACGGTCAACCCGGCGGCCTCGCAGGCCAGCCGGAGCGCGTGCGTGCCGCCGGGCTCGCAGACGATCTCGAAACCGTCACCGAGGTCGTTGACCTCCTCCGCGCCGGCATCCAGGACGGCACTGAGCACGTCGTCCTCGGTGTAGCCGTCGCCGGCGAGGAGGACGACGCCCTTCCGGTTGAACAGGTACGACACCGAGCCGGGGTCGGCCATCGTCCCCCCGCCCCGGGTCATCGCCGTCCGGACCTCGGAGGCGGCTCGGTTCCGGTTGTCGGTGAGGCACTCGACGAGGACTGCGACGCCGCCCGGGCCGTACCCCTCGTAGGTGATCGGCTCGTAGTCGGCACCGCCGGCTTCGAGACCGGCGCCGCGCTTGACCGCGCGATCGATGTTGTCGTTCGGCACCGAGCTCGACTTGGCCTTGGCGATCGCGTCGGCGAGGGTGGGGTTACCGGCGGGGTCGGCTCCTCCGGTGCGGGCAGCGACTTCGACGTTCTTGATCAGCTTGGCGAAGAGCTTTCCCCGGCGAGCATCAACCACCGCCTTCTTGTGCTTGGTGGTCGCCCATTTCGAGTGACCGCTCATCTCGTGCGCCGCCCCTTGAGCATCTCGACGAAGAGCCGGTGCACGCGCACGTCCCCGGTGAGCTCCGGATGGAATGCGGTCGCGAGCAGGTGGCCCTGGCGAACCGCCACAATCCTACCCGCCGAGCCAGCCTCGGCGTCGGACCCCGGTCCGGACGCGCCAAGCCGGGCCAGAACCTCGGCCGCCGGTCCGACCTCCTCGACCCAGGGGGCTCGGATGAACACGGCGTGGAACGGGTCGCCAAGTCCGGCGAACGCGACCGGGCCCTCGAACGAGTCGACCTGCCGGCCGAAGGCGTTGCGCCGGACCGTCATGTCGAGCCCCCCGATGCGCGGCTGGTCCGGACCGCCGGTCATGCGCTCGGCCAGCAGGATCATCCCCGCGCAGGAGCCGAAGACCGGCAATCCCTCCCGGACGCACTCGCGCAGCGGTTCGAAGAGCCCGAACGTCGCCGCAAGCTTGCCGATCGTGGTCGACTCCCCGCCTGGGATGACCAGCCCGTCGAGGTCGTCGAGTTGCTCGGCCCGGCGGACGGCGCGGCCGTCCGCTCCAACCGCCGACAGGGCACGCAGGTGCTCGCGGACGTCACCCTGCAGCGCGAGCACGCCCACCCGGGGGCGCGCCGGGGTCACCAGCCGCGGCCGGCGTAGCGGGCTTCGGCGGGCAGCTCGGACAGGTTGATTCCGACCATCGCCTCGCCGAGACCACGCGAGACCTTGGCCACGACGTGCGGATCGTCGAACATCGTGGTCGCTTCGACGATCGCCCGGGCCCGCCGGGCAGGATCACCGGATTTGAAGATGCCGGACCCGACGAAGACGCCATCGGCCCCCAGTTGCATCATCAGCGCCGCGTCGGCCGGGGTGGCGATTCCGCCCGCGGTGAACAGCACGACCGGAAGCTTGCCGTTCGCGGCGACCTCCCGGACCAGCTCCAGCGGGGCGCGCAGCTCCTTCGCGGCGGCGTAGAGCTCGTCCGGGTCCAGCCCGGCGAGTCGGCGGATCTCGCCGGTGATCGAGCGCATGTGCCGAACCGCCTCGACAACGTTGCCGGTGCCGGCCTCACCCTTGGACCGGATCATGGCGGCGCCCTCGGACAGCCGCCGCAACGCCTCGCCGAGGTTGGTCGCCCCGCACACGAACGGGACGGTAAAGCGCCACTTGTCGATGTGGTGCGCCTCGTCGGCCGGGGTAAGCACCTCCGACTCGTCGATGTAGTCGACACCGAGCGCCTGGAGGACCTGCGCCTCCGCGAAGTGACCGATCCGGGCCTTGGCCATGACCGGGATGGTCACCGCCTCGACGATGCCCTGGATCATGTCCGGGTCGCTCATCCGGGCGACCCCGCCCTGGGCTCGAATGTCAGCCGGGACGCGCTCCAGAGCCATCACCGCGACCGCCCCGGCGTCCTCGGCGATCTTCGCCTGCTCGGCGGTGACGACGTCCATGATCACGCCGCCCTTGAGCATTTCGGCCATCCCCCGCTTGACCAGCGCAGTACCTACAGCGCCGGCGGCGGGGCTTGCGGGAACTTCGGGCTCGGGCACGGCGACCTTCCTCTCGCCCCCGATCCTACCGTCCGGGCGGAGGCAGTGGGCTGTCGTCGATCTCGAAGTATCCCGGCAACGCGGCCCGTCCGGCCAGCCGGAACAGCCGGGGAATCCGCCGCCGGCGCAGGTTGAGGGTGTCCCGGACGGCGTCGTTGTGGAATCGGCGGGCCAGCCCGACCTTGAGGCTTGCCGTGGCCAGCTCAGCCGAGGCCTCGAACACCTCGGGGGTCTCCTCCGCCAACGCGTTGAGCCGGCGGGACAAGGCGTTCTCGGCGGCTTCCCGGTCGGGCTGAAGCCCGTCGACCGCCTGCGCCGCGCGGGCGGCGGCCGCGAGCCGCTCGGCGACGACGACCGGCAGCCGCCCGGAGCCCGCCAGCCCCGCGGCGGCGGCGGCCCGCCTGACCAGCTGCGCGTCGAGGGTCGCCGCGGCGGCCTCCAGTCGGGCATGCAGCCGGTCGATCCGCCCGGCTGTCCACGAAAGGTAGAGACCGAGCAAGCCGATCGCCGCGAGAACACCGATGACCGCACCCACCGGCGCAGGGTAACCGCCGCCGCGGGCCCGCTGGCCCGCCCGCCCGTACGCTGGGGCCGCCATGCTCAGCCACATCCGCCCAGCCCTCGCCCACGTCCTCGACCCGGTTGGGCACCGGCTGTCGCGGGCCGGTGTCTCGCCGGACGTGGTCACGGTCGTCGGCACGCTCGGCGTGGTGGGGGGGGCTCTCGGCTTCTACCCGCGCGGCAGTTTCACCGTTGGCTCGTTCGTAATCTCCGCCTTCGTGCTGAGCGATCTCCTCGACGGCGCGATCGCCCGGGCCGGTGGCCGCAGCGGCCCCTGGGGCGCGTTCCTGGACTCCACCCTCGACCGGTTCGGGGACGCGGCGGTCTTCGGCGGGCTGGTGCTGTGGTTCGCCGGCGGCGGCCACTCCTTCCTGATGGCGGGCGTCACCCTCTACGACCTCGCCGCCGCCGCGATCACCTCCTACATCAAGGCTCGTGCGGAAGGGCTCGGCCTTACTTGCAACGTCGGGCTCGTCGAGCGCTCCGAACGGCTGATCGCCATCCTCGTCGCCACCGGATTCACCGGCATGCTCGGGCTGCCGGCGCTACAGGTGGTTGTGCTCTGGATCCTGGCCGCCGGGATGACGATCACCATCGGACAGCGACTCGTCGAGGTGCACCGGCAGGCGGCCCGCTCGGCTGCCAATGCTCCCGAGCCAGCCCGGTGAGCCTGCGCGAGACCGCTGTCGACACCGGGTTCGGGCTCGGCTGGACAAGCCTGCGCGCGCTCCCCGAATCGGTGGTCTACCGACAGTTCGGCGCGATTGCCGAGCTGACCTATCGCCGGGACGGGCGCGGCGTGCAACGGCTGCGGTCCAACCTGTCCCGCGTCCTCGGCCCCGACACTCCCCCGGCCCAACTCGACGAGGTCACGCGGGCCGGCGTGCACTCCTACCTTCGATACTGGTGCGAGGTTTTCCGGCTGCCGGCGATGAGCCGCGAGACGGTCCTCGACCGGGTGAGCTTCGACGGCAGGGACCGGTTGGAAGCGGCGCTCACCGCCGGCCGTGGTTTCATCCTCGCCCTGCCGCACAGCGCCAACTGGGACTTGGCGGGCGCCTGGCTGATCCACCTCGGCCATCCGTTCACAACGGTCGCCGAGCGGTTACGCCCCGAGCAGCTGTTCGATCGCTTCGTCGCGTTCCGCGAGTCGATGGGCATGGAGGTCATCCCGCTCACCGGCGGCGAGCGCGCGCCCTCGGCGATTCTCGCCGAACGACTCCGCGCGGGCGGCGGGCTCGCGCTGCTGGCTGATCGCGACCTGACGACCACCGGAGTACGTGTTCAACTCTTTAACGAGCCAGCCCGCATGCCCGGCGGTCCGGTCAGACTCGCGCTGGACACGGGGGCGACCCTGCTCCCGGTGAGCCTCTGGTACGACGGACCGCGGACGATGCGTGGCCGGTTCCACGAACCGATCGTCCCCTCCGCCAACGGCGACGACGCGGTCGCGGAGATGACGCAGCAACTGGCCGACGTGTTCGCTGGAGCGATCAGCGAGCACCCGGCGGACTGGCACATGCTCCAGCGCGTGTGGGTGGCCGACACCAGCACCCGGACTGGACGGCCCTGAGTGCGGGTCGGCCTGGTCAGCCCCTACCCGTGGGACGTGCCGGGCGGGGTGGTCGCGCACATCCGCGACTTGGCCGAGGCGCTCCGCGACCTCGGCCATCACGTGTCGGTCATGTCCCCGGTCGACGACGAGGACGCGGAGGTCCCCGACTATCTCGTCCGGGCCGGGCGCAGCGTCCCGGTTCCCTACAACGGGTCGGTCTCCAGGCTCATCTTCGGCCCGGTCTCGGCAACCCGGATGTACCGCTGGCTGCGGGAGGGCGACTTCGACGTGCTGCACGTGCACTCCCCGGAAACGTTCTCCCTGTCGCTGCTCGCGCTGATGTCCGCCCGCGGGCCGATCGTCGCCACCTTCCACGCCGCGATGCCCCGGTCGCGGATCCTCTCGCTGCTCCAGACGCCGTTGCAGACCCAGCTGGAGAAGGTGCAGGGGCGAATAGCGGTGTCACCGGCCGCGCGCAAGCTCATCGTCGAGCATCTCGGCGGTGACGCCGTCATCATTCCCAATGGCGTGCGGGTCGCCCGCTTCTCCGCTGCCCAACCGCTTCCCGGCTGGCCCGGACCGGGGGGCGCGATCGGGTTCGTCGGGCGCATCGACGAACCACGCAAGGGCCTGGCTGTCCTGCTCGAGGCATTCGGCCGCCTGCTTGCGGATGCGCCGGGTCTTCGGCTGCTGATCGCCGGCCCGGGCGACACCGACGAGGTCCGCGATCTGGTCCCGGCCCCGGCTCGGGACAACGTGGTCCTGCTCGGTCAGGTGACCGAGGCCGAGAAGGCCCAGGTGTATGCCAGCGTCGACCTTTTCGTCGCACCCAACACCGGCGGCGAGAGCTTCGGCATCATCCTGCTCGAGGCGATGGCCACCCGGACCCCGATCCTCGCCAGCGACCTCGACGCGTTCCGGTTGGTCCTGGACGACGGCCGAGCCGGCCGGCTGGTGCCGGTCGGCGACCCGGCGGCGCTGGCTGCCGCCTGCGGCGAGCTGCTCGACGACCCGGGGGCGCGGGCCTGGTTCGCCGAGGTGGGCTGGCAACGCGTGCAGGGCTTCGACTGGAGCGTCGTCGCCGCCGCCATCGTGCAAGTGTACGAGACCGTGACCGCCGCCGGCGTCCACGTGCAGCCCGAGCCGGCCGAGCCGGACACCCTTGCCGGAAGCGGCATACCGGGTGGAGAGTCATCGCCACCGAACCGAGGAGGCGAGCCAGATGGCTGACAAGAGCACCCCCGGAGCCGCCGCCGGCAGGGCACCGGCGGCCGAGGCACCGGCGTCGGTCCGCAACGTCGTGCTGGTCGGCCACTCGGGGGCTGGAAAGACGACGCTGGTCGAGGCCCTCCTCGTCGCCACCGGGACGATCCCCCGGGCCGGTCGCGTCGAGGACGGCACCACGATCAGCGACCACGACGAAGCGGAGATCCGCCAACACCGGTCGGTCTCCCTGGCGGTGGCCCCGGTCGAGCACAACGGCATCAAGATCAATCTTCTGGATGCCCCCGGCTACGCCGACTTCGTCGGCGACCTGCGGGCCGGCCTCCGAGCGGCCGACGCCGCGCTGTTCGTCGTCTCCGCCGCGGACGGGGTCGACGGGACGACGCAGATGATCTGGGACGAGTGCGCCACCGTCGGCATGCCGCGGGCGGTCGTCATCACCAAGCTGGACTCCCCGCGGGCGGACTTCGAGGCCATCCTGGCGACCTGCCAGCAACGTTTCGGCGACAACGTGCTGCCGCTCTACCTGCCGTTGCATGCGGAGGAGGGCGTGGCCGGGCTCATCGGCCTGCTCTCGCGGCGGGTCTTCGACTACTCCTCGGGCAGTCGCGCGGACCGGGAGCCGGACCCTGAGCACCTGCCGCTCATCCAGGACGCCCGCAACAGCCTGATCGAGGGGATCATCGCCGAGAGCGAGGACGAATCCCTCATGGACCGATACCTCGGTGGCGAGGACATCGAATCCAAGGTGCTCATCGACGACCTGGAGAAGGCCGTCGCGCGGGGCAGCTTCTACCCGGTCCTCGCCTCGGCGGCCCCCAGCGGCCTCGGCAGCGCCGAGCTGCTCGAGGTACTCGCCAGCGCATTCCCCTCCCCCCTCGAGCACCCACTGCCGACGATCACCAGCCCGGACGGCGCCCCGGTCGAACCACCGCGCTGCGACCCGGACGGCCCGCTCGTCGCCGAGGTGGTGAAGACGACGACCGACCCGTACGTCGGGCGGATCTCCGTCGTGCGCGTGTTCTCCGGAACGCTGCGCGCGGATGCGATCGTGCACGTATCCGGCCACGGATTGGCCGACCGCGGACACGAGGACCACGACCTCGACGAGAAGCTCGGCGCGATCTCCTCGCCACTGGGCAAGACATTGCGTCCAGCCGCGCAGTGCATCGCCGGCGATATCTGCACGATCGCCAAGCTGTCCCGGGCCGAGACCGGGGACACCCTTTCCGACAGGGACAACCCGCTGCTCGTAGCCGCCTGGGAGATGCCGGAGCCGCTGCTTCCGGTGGCGATCGAGGCGAAGAGCAAGGCCGACGAGGACAAGCTTTCGACCGGGCTGTCGCGGATCGTCGCCGAGGAGCCGACCGTGCGGCTGGAACGCAACGCGGAGACCCACCAGCTGGTCTTGTGGTGCATGGGCGAGGCGCACACGGATGTGCTCATCGACCGCTTGAGGTCGAAGTACGGGGTCGAGGTCGCGCAGGTACCGCTGCGCGTGCCACTGCGGGAGACCTTCGCCGCCAAGGCGACCGGGCACGGCCGGCACGTCAAACAGTCCGGCGGCCACGGCCAGTACGCGGTGTGCGACCTCGACGTCGAACCCAACGAGTCCGGGGCCGGTTTCGAATTCGTCGACAAGGTCTTCGGTGGCGCGGTGCCGAATCAGTTCATCCCGTCGGTCGAGAAGGGCGTCCGGGCCCAGATGGAACGCGGGGTCGTCGCCGGCTACCCGGTCGTCGACATCAAGGTGACCCTGGTCGACGGCAAGGCACACTCCGTCGACTCCTCGGACATGGCCTTCCAGATGGCCGGCGGGTTGGCGCTCCGGGATGCGGCCAAGGCAACAACGGTCCACCTGCTCGAGCCCGTTTTGGCGGTGGCGGTGCTCGTTGCAGACGAATATGTCGGTGCGGCGATGAGCGACCTGTCGTCGCGCCGCGGCCGAGTCACCGGAACCGAGCCGTTGGGCCCGGGACGCACGCTGATCCGGGCTGAGGTGCCGGAGATCGAGGTGACCCGCTACGCCGTCGACCTGCGGTCGATCTCGCACGGGACGGGCACTTTCACCCGTCACTACTTGCGTTACGAGCCGATGCCGCAACACGTCGCCGCCAAGGTTCTAGCGGAGAATCCGTAGGCCGCGACACGCCGACGCCGCGCCTGCGCGGTTCGGCCGCTCGATGGTGGGACCCTGCTCCCTCGTGGACATCACCGCCAATCCGTCGCGCACGGTGCGTGTCGTCCTGGGTGGCGGACTGGGGCTGGCGGCGGCGGTGGTGCTGGCCGTTGCGGTCAATGCCGGCGCCACGGTGCCCGGTCAGGCACCGACCGTTGGGCGGATCGTCGCCGTGCGGACCGACCTCACTGGTGTGCAGATCGTCTTGGCCGCCGGCCCGGGCCAGGTCGAGGCGGCGTTGGCGCCACGAGCCCAACTCACGGTGGCTGGCCGTACGGCCAGCCCTTCGGCACTGGTCGACGGGACGCGCTGGCGACTCTGGTACGACGGGTCGGGAAGGATCGTGCGGGCCGAGCGGCTCGACGCCTAGCCCGGCAAGTTCCCCGGTGCCGAACCACTCGGCCATGCTGCCGCCAGCATCTGTCTGGTCTCGGTCAGCAATTGCGGCAATACTTTGGTGTGCCCGACCACGGGCATGAGGTTCGTGTCACCGCCCCAGCGCGGCACCACATGCTGGTGCAGGTGCGCGGCTATCCCCGCGCCGGCGACCGCCCCCTGGTTCATCCCGACGTTGAAGCCCTGCGCGCCGCTGGCGGTACGCAGAACGCTCATCGCCTGCTTGGTGAAACCCGCCAATTCCGCCGTCTCCTCCGCGGTGAGGTCGGTGTAGTCCGACACGTGCCGGTAGGGCACGACCATGAGGTGCCCGGCGTTGTAGGGGTAGAGGTTCAGCACCGCGTAAACCAAATCGCCGCGGGCGACAACGAGCCCCTCGGCGTCGGGCATGGGCTGGATCCGGCAGAACGGGCACCCCTCGTCCGGGCCCGCCCCGGTCGGCTTTCCCTCGCCCCGGATGTAGGCCATCCGGTGCGGCGTCCACAGTCGCTGAAAGGCGTCCGGGCTGCCCGCACCCTGCTGCTGGGCGGGCTGCTCCACCGTCATGGGACGGCCGGCGGGTCGGGGTCGGGGCGGCGTTCGGCGACGACTCGGCGGATCTCCTCGAGCGCCTCGTCGACCGCCACACCGCGCCGCTCGACCCCGTTGCGGTAGCGGAAGGACACCGCACCGGCCTCGATGTCGCGGTCGCCGGCGATCAGCATGAACGGCACTTTCTCCTGCTGGGCCTTGACAATCTTCTTCTGCATCCGCTCGTCGCTGTCATCGACATCGACCCTGATGCCATGGCTGCGCAGCCGGTCCGCGACCCCGCTGAGATAGTCGACGTGGCGTTCGGCGATCGGGATACAGGTGACCTGGACCGGTGACAGCCAGGCCGGGAACGCGCCGGCGTAGTGCTCGGTCAGGACACCGAGGAACCGTTCGACCGAACCAAACAGCGCTCGATGGATCATCACCGGCGATGGCCGGCCCCCGTCAGCCGCCTGGTACTCCAGCTCGAAGCGCCGAGGCAACTGGAAGTCCACCTGGATGGTGGACAGTTGCCAGGTCCGGCCGATCGCGTCCCGGGCCTGCACGCTGATCTTCGGGCCGTAGAACGCTGCCCCGCCCGGATCGAGGACCAGGTCGAGCTGCTCACCCTCGGCTGCCGCTCGGAGCGCATCGGTGGCCTCCACCCAGTCCTCCTCGGCGCCGACGAACTTCTCCGAGTCGTCGCGGGTGGACAGCTCGAGATAGAACTCGGACAGGCCGTAGTCGCGGAGCAGATCCAGCACGAACCGCAGGAGGGACTTGAGTTCGCCAGCCATCTGCTCGCGCGTGCAGAAGATGTGCGCGTCGTCCTGGGTCATCCCGCGAACCCGGGTGAGCCCGTGGACAACGCCTGACTTCTCGAACCGGTACACGCTGCCGAACTCGAAAAACCGCAGTGGCAGCTCACGGTAGGAGCGCCCGCGCGCCCGGAACACCAGGATGTGGAACGGGCAGTTCATCGGCTTCAGGTAGTAGTCCGCGCCTTCCATGTGCATCGGCGGATACATGCCGTCGGCGAACCACTGGAGATGACCCGAGGTCTCGAACAGCTGGCCCTTGGTGATGTGCGGCGAGTACACGAAGGAGTAGCCCGCCTCCTCGTGCCGCAGCCGCGAGTAGTCCTCCATGACCCGGCGCAGGATCCCGCCCTTCGGATGGAAGACCGCGAGGCCTGAACCGATCTCGGACGGGAAGGAGAACAGGTCCAGCTCCGCTCCGAGCCGGCGATGGTCGCGTCGCTCGGCCTCCTCCAGCAGGTGCAGGTGGGCGGCGAGCGCATCGTCGCTCTCCCACGCGGTGCCGTAGATGCGCTGCAGCTGGCGGTTGTGCTCGTCGCCGCGCCAGTAGGCCGCGGCCGTCCGCATCAGCCGGAAGGCCGGGATCCGGGCGGTCGACGGGACATGCGGCCCGCGGCAGAGGTCGGTGAACGCGGCCCCCTCGTCGGCCAGGTTGTCGTACACGCTGATCTCGGGGCCGGCCGCGTCGACCACCTCGTCGCCTTCGACGTTGCCGGCGGCGGCCCGCTCGATGATGTCCAGTTTGTACGGCTGGGCGCGGAACAGCCGGGATGCCTCCGCCGGCTCGACGACCCGCCGGGAGAAGCGCTGGTCGGCACGGATGATCTCCCGCATCCGCGCCTCGATCCGCTCGACGTCCTCCGGGGTGAACGGGCGTTCGACATCGAAGTCGTAGTAGAAGCCGTTCTCGATCGGTGGTCCGATCGCGAATTTCGCATCGGGGAACAGGTCGGTGACCGCCTGGGCGAGCACATGTGCGGTCGAGTGCCGGAGGATCGCCCGCCCGTCCGCCGAGCCGAGCAGGATCGACTCCAACCGGTCGCCTTCGGCCGGTACGAAGCTCAGGTCCGCGAGCTGCCCGCCGTTGACCCGGACCGCTATGACCTCCGCGCCGCCAACGAGATCCGCGGCCGTCGCCCCAGCCGGGACGCTGCGCGCCTCGCGGTCAACGGTGATCTCCGGCACGGCAGGGCTCCTCGGGCAGACGCGGGGGTCGCCGCGATGCTACCGAGCGGGCCGGCGACAGCCGGCGGCGTTCATGCCGAAGGGCGGGCGGCGCTACCGGACGAACTCGCGCGGGTCCACCGGCTCACCCCGGAGGAAGGCCACGGCCGCCGGAACCGCCCGCCGCGCCTCCCGCAGGCTCGACGCCACCAACCGGTGCACGACCGAGATGTCCTCGACTTCGGGGTCGGTCAGGGTAAAGCGGGCGGACCAGCCGGACGGACAGCGCTCGTAGCGCACGGGGACGGCCCCGGCACCGGGGAGTTCGAGCACCTCGGCTACGCCGCCGGCGTCGAGGCGCACCCCGGCGGGATCGGTGCCTCCCACAGCGCCACCTCTCGTCGTGTGCTGATCGTCCAGGTACGGTACCCGTCCGGATCGCCCGGTTTGCCGGGGAGCGCTGGATTTCACCCGGATGGCGGAATCAGCGGGCGGTCGTAGCGTTGCGTCGTGAACCCGCTCTTCCTCGCCGACCATCTGACCGATATCCGGACCGCCGCGGAGCGGATTTCCGGTCGGGTGCTGCGCACCCCGACGCTCGCCCCGCTTGATTTCGCGGGGGTGCTGCTCAAACCCGAGTGTCTCCAGCCGACCGGCTCGTTCAAGGTCCGCGGGGCCTTCAACGCCCTTCTGGAGTTGCACGCGGCGAGCCCGGACCTCGCCGGGGTGGTGACCGTGAGTTCGGGGAACCACGGACAGGCGCTGGCCTATGCCGGCCGCAACCTGGGCGTCCCGGTCGTCGTGGTCATGCCGGCGTCGGCGGCGCCGGTGAAGGTCGCCGCGGTCACCCGGCTGGGGGCGCGCGTAGTCAGCGACGGCGTCACGCCGGAGAACCGGGAGGAGTGTTTCCGCGCCGTCGTCGAGGAGACCGGATTCGCCCCGGTACACCCGTTCGACAACTGGTCGGTCATCCACGGCCAGGCCACGATCGGGCTCGAAATCCTCGCCGACCAGCCCGAGGTCGCAACGATCGTCGTCCCCGTGAGCGGGGCCGGCCTGCTGTCGGGGGTTGCGATGGCGGCGAAGGCGCTCCGACCCGACGTCCGGGTGGTGGGCGCCGAGCCCGCCGCGGCCGACGACGCCCGGCAGAGCCTCGCCGCCGGCCGGGTCGTGCGGCAGATCGCCGGGCCGACGATCGCCGACGGTGCCCTCGCCCCGGAGATCGGGGCTCGGCCCGCCGAGGTGCTGCTCGAGCAGGGGCTGGTGGACGCGATCGTCACGGTGAGCGACGACGAGCTGCGGGAGGCGCTGCCCCGGTTATGGATGGGCGCGAAGCTGCTCGCCGAGCCGACCGGTGGGCTCGCCGTGGCTGCGGGGCTGCGCGGGGGGCTGGGGATGCCCGTCGTGGCCGTCGTCACCGGTGGCAACGTCGACCCAGCGTTAGTCGCCGCCCTGCTGGCACCGGACCGGGGCGCGCCACCTCGGCGTTGACGGATGGTTCGAACCGGACCGGCCGGCGCGACGAATACCAGATCATGAGCTTCGACCTAGCGGCCTATCGGCAAACCGTCCGGCCGGTCCAGGTGGATGACCTCGACTTCGGGGCCTTCCGCGACCGGCCGCTGTCCACCGGCACGTTGCGCTGCCTGCGCTACATGCACGACGTGGAGTCGCACACCGTTTGCTATCTGCGCGACCTCCTGCTGACGAGCAGCCATCGGGACCCGGAGATCACGACCTTCCTCACCATGTGGAACTACGAGGAGTACTGGCACGGCGTCGCCCTCGGCCGGGTGCTCAAGGCGCACGGGGAACCCGCCGAGGCCGAGCGGATCGGACCGATGCGGGCCCGGCTCGGAACGAAGGACCGCTTCGCGCCGTTCGTGCACGCCCTCGGATCCAGCCTGCTGGGTGAGGACTTCGTCGCGCTGCACATGACCTGGGGAGCCATCAACGAGTGGTCGACCCAGGCCGGCTACGACCGGCTCGCCGAAATCGAAGGACATCCCGTCCTCACCGAACTTCTCGGCAGGATCGCCCGGCAGGAGGCGCGGCACATCGCGTTCTACGCCACCCAGGCCCGGGGCCGGTTGGCCCGCTCGGCGAAGGCACAGCGCGGGACCCGCTGGGCGCTCCGCCGGCTCTGGGCGCCGGTCGGCAGCACCGTAATGCCTGCCGTAGAAACGCGTTTCCTGCTCGACTACCTGATGGGGGGATCTGCTGGGCGCCGCTGTGCCCAGCGCGTCGAGCGCAACATCGACCGCCTCCCCGGCCTCGACGGGTTACAGCTCGTAACCCGCGCCCTGGACAAGTACCCAACGTCCGTCGCGGCCTGATCCCTCCCCGCCCTGACGGTTGCCGCGGTGAACTGACCGGGTAGCTGCTGCGAATGTCCCACATGACCAGGTCGTGGATCGCCCATCCCCCCGACCTCCTGGTGGCCCTGCTGCTCGACGCCGCATCGGGCCCTCCGGTGATCCTGCACCCCGACGGCGTGACCCGGCTGGACTGTCCCCGGACCGACGGTGTCCAGCTGGCCGGCGTCTCGTCCGAGGACGGTCACGACCTGTCATGGGCCTGGGGCTTCGTCGCCGCCGAAGTGAGCGATCCGTGGGTGCGGTTCCAACGCTGGCACGGCCTGAGCCGTCGCCGGGTTCCGGTTCGCCGGCTCTCGGCGAGCGTTTGGACGGCCCAGGTTCCTGGCCGGTGGTCCGCGGTCTCGTTGATCCGGTCCGCGGCCGAGGTGGCGCCGGCCGGGCTGGGTGCCGGACGGGTCGCGCTGACTCGCTGACTCCCTGTCGCGGCCGTCGCGGCACACCTGGCCGGGCCGCCCATCTCAGCGTCAGGCGCTGATGGCCACCGGGGTCCGGGTCGTGCGGGCCGGGACCCCGGGCCCGTTCTCCTCGGTGATGGCAAACGTGCCCGCCAGCCCGGTCACCGACCCGACATCGACCGTCGTCAGTCCCGCTCCGGTGACCCGGAAGCCGCCGACCGGCTGCAAGGCCCCGTCCGCGATGCGCCAGAGCACGTAGATGCTGGTCCCCGTCGTCGGACTGAGCCGGTCGGCGACCAAGGTCACGCTGGTCCCCCGCAGCAAGGCGGCCGCAGCGGGCTGCGCCGAGCCGGCGATGTGCAGCACGACCGTGTGGCAACCGGTCTGCTCTAGACAGCCGAGGACCTGCGAGCTTGCGAGCAGCGAAGGATTGCTCGACGACCCGCCGCCCAGGGTGAGCGGCAGGCTGATGGCCGCCGCTACCGCTGCGCCGGCTGCCGCCGCGAGCAGCGAGTTGCGGTAACCGCCCCGACGGAAGCCGATCTGGCGGACCAGGGCCGAACCCGGCGCCACCACAGCCCGGGCATCACGTCCGATCTCCTCATCGATCGCAGCCCACAGTGACTTCGGGGGAAGGGCCGGCTCGGCGACCGTCGCCAGCTCGGTCACGGTCGCCTCGAAGCCGGCAACGGTCTGCTGGCACTGCGGGCAACCGAGCAGGTGCCGGAGAAAGGCGTTCTCCTCGGCCGGCTCGAGCGCGTGCAGCGCGGAACCCGCTGCCAGTTCGTCCCACTCCTGATGGTGGCGAGATGCTGGACCAGTCATCGGAGTTCACCTCGCAGAAAATCGAAGGAGTCCGGGGCGTCCCCGGCTAGTGCATCACGAAGCCGGCGCAGACCGGCAAACGTGCGGGTCTTCACCGTTCCCAACGGCACATCTATCAGTTGCGCGATCTCTTGCTGCGTGTAGCCGCCGAAGTAGGCAAGGAGCAACGGGGTCCGCTGCGCTTCGGGAAGGGTCTGCAGCGCCGCTCGTATCCGGTTCGCCCGCAGGCTGTCGTCCGCCAATTCGGCGACGTCAGAGCCGCCCGCGGGCTCCTCGTACAGCAGGTCGAAGTTGTCCCGCCGGCGCCGGTGGACGTCCTCACGTCTGACCGCGTCGACACTCTTGTGGTGGGTGATCGAGAGTAGCCAGGTCTTCACGCTGGCCTTGGCCTGGTCGTACCCGGAGGACCGCCGCCAAAGCGCGACGAAAACCTCCTGTACCACGTCCTCGGCCAGCCCCTCGTCCCCCACGATGCGCCGGGCCAGGCCGTAGCAGGCGGCGCCGTAGCGCCGGTATATCTCCCCCAGCGCATCCCGGTCGCCTCCGGTGACCGCGTCGATCAGGAGTGCGTCCGGGCGGTCGCCGACGTCGGCGACCGGCTGGTGACGCGAAAGCATCTGGACCGACCTCACAACCTTGGTTCGGACACCGGGCCGGTTCGGTTCATTCGGGCCTGGTTACCGAAAGTCTGCCCGGCCCGGGCGGGACCAAGCGCCCGAGGGACGGTCGCCTGGCGGCCGCCCATGGCCAGTTCCTGGGGCGGCTTCGGTGCGCTTGCCGGGGAGTGGCCGGGTCACCCGGCCCGTGACGATAAATGAACCGCGAGCCGCCCCCGGGCGAAAGACCCGCATGCGAATCACCCGGCGAAGTATGCAGATCCTGCTCGGGATCCTGTGGCTGGTCGACGGCGCCCTGCAACTTCAGCCGTTCATGTTCGGGAAAGGCTTCGCCACCCAGGTCATCGACCCGGCGGCGGCCGGTCAGCCCACCTTGGTGCGGTTGCTGGTCACCGGCTCGGGTCACCTGATCGGCCTGCATCCCGTCCTCGCGGACACCTTCTTCGCGACCGTGCAACTGGCCCTCGGAGCCGGCCTTCTGCTCCGGCGGACGGCTCGCCCCGCGCTCGCCGCGTCGATTATCTGGGCACTGGGGATCTGGGCCTTCGGCGAGGGCTTCGGCGGAGTCTTCGGTGGCCACACCAGCCTGCTGCTGGGTGCCCCCGGCGCCGCACTGATCTATGCGGTGCTCGCGGCGGCGGCTTGGCCACAACGCGACGGCGACTCCGCTCCAGCGAGCTGGCTGCCGGCCGCCTGGTCTGGCATCTTCGCCCTCGGAGCACTGCTGTGGGCGCTCCCTTGGCAGTTCAACGGACGCTCCATCGCCGGGCAACTCACCTCGAATCTGGCCAGCCTGCCGGGGCCCGTGGCCTCGGTGGTGCTCTCCTTGGCAACATTCACCTCCGCCCACGGGCACCTCGTCGCGGCCGTGCTCGTCGCGCTCGGGATTGCGGCGGCGGTCCTCGCCCTACGGCCTGGCCGCTGCCGGACTGTCGCGGCGACGCTGGGCGCCACCCTCGCTCTGGCCGCGTGGGCTTCTAGCCAGGCATTCGGCGGGATCTCGACCGGACAGGCCACCGATCCGAACACCGGCCCGTTGCTCGTCCTGCTCGCCGCGGCACTCGCGGCGACCAACGCCCGGCGACCTGTCCCGGCCACCGCCCGGTATCCCGTCGCGGTCACCTCGGGCCGTCAGCAGCCGTCTCCCAGCTGGGCAACGGCACCGGCACTCTTCGAAAGGGCGGGATGATCATGGATCGGCTCAGGTCACTGGACGTCAATTCCGCCCTGCAGATCCTGCTCCGAGTCGTCGTCGCGGCAGCACTTGCGGTCGACGCCTTCGAGCACGCCAAGCTGGCGCCGCTCTATGACGGGATCCGAGCCTCGGTGAGCCAGGGCAATTTGTTCCGGGCGGAGGCGGGAGTTGCGGCCGCCGTGGCGCTGCTCGTCCTGGTGGTCGGGCGTCGCGTCGGTTACTCCGCGGCCTTCCTCGTCGCGGCGAGCGCGCTTGGAGCCGTGCTGCTCTACCGATACGCGGACGTCGGCCGGCTCGGCCCGCTCCCCAACATGTACGACCCCGGCTGGTTCCCGACCGGCAAGCCGGTCTCCGCAATCGCGGAGGCCGTGGCCTCAGCCGCCGCCCTGGTCGGGCTGGCCGACGCCCAACTCAGACGCCGGCGGACACCTGCCCGTTCGGTCGCACGCCAACAGGATGGAACACCATGAAACTACGTCTCGCGTCCCTGGCCGTAGCGCTCGCGGCGGCCGCCACTGCCTGCGGCGGGAGCTCCGGCGGATCTCACGTGGCCCCCCCGGCCGCGGCCGGGGCCGGCGGACAGCACGTGACCATCGACGGCAACTCGATGTTCCGGTTCAGCCCGATGTCGATCGCCGTGCATACCGGAACGGTCACGATCACGCTGACAGATCAGGGCGCCTACCCGCACAACATCGACATCCCGTCGCTGAAGGTGACGTCAGGTTCGGTCTCGGGCAATCCCGGTGGCACCTCAACCAGCTTCACCGTGACATTCCCCCACGCCGGCACGTACCCGTTCAAGTGCGACTACCACAGCAGCGCCGGCATGGTCGGTGACTTCGTCGTCTCCTGATCCAGGAGTCGAAGATTTCCCTGCCTGGCTGTGATTTGGCCCGATCCCAAAGACTTTCGAGGGTGAGGCGAACCGCCTCGGCCTTCGGTCCGAAGACCTTCCCGAGTCCCTTCCCGATTGGAGAAAGCAAATGCACACATCGCTAATGGTTCGCGGCGGAGTTGGGGTGGCCAGCCTGGCCCTCGCCCTGGCCGCCTGCGGCGGCGGCAACACCGCCGCCCCGACATCCACCACCACCACGGGGTCGACGCCGCCGCCGGCATCCGCCACCACGGCGTCCGACGTCACGGCGACGCCGACCGCCACCCTCGAAGCCGGCCTCGACCAACTGCTCCGAGAGCATGTCGACCTCACCGCCAACGTCGTCGAGACCGCCATCACGAAGGGCCCGTCGTCGACGGACACGAAGAACGCCCTGGCCGCGCTCGACGCCAACACGGTCGGCCTCGGGCAGGCCATCGGCAGCGTCTACGGGCCGGCGGCCCAAACCGCATTCATCAAGCTCTGGCGGGCACACATCGGCTTCTTCGTCAACTACACGCTCGGCCTGGCCAGCAACAACACGTCCATGGTGAATACCGCGAACCAGGACCTCGCCGGCTACATCACGCAGTTCTCGGCCTTCGTGAACAGCGCGACGCAGCTCCCGGCGTCGGCGGTTGCCGCTGACCTACAGGGTCACGTGACCACCCTGGAAACGGCGATCAAGGCGATCGTGACCAAGAGCCCCGAGGCCGGCAAGGACATCGAGATGGCGGCCATGCACATGGACGGCACCGCGCAGGTTCTCGCCCAGGGCATCGCGACCTCGAAGAACATCTCCGGCAGCGCCACCGGCGCGGGCGCCGCGCTTCGTGAAGGCTTGACCGGCCTGCTGATCCAGCACGTCGCGGCAACCACCTTCGTCGTCCAGACCGCCGTGGCCAACGGCGGCAACCTCAAGGCGCCCGAGGTGCAGGGTGCGATCTCGGCCCTTACCGATAACACCAACCAGCTCGGCGCGGCGCTCGGCAGCGTCTACGGTCCCGCTGCGCAGGCGGAGTTCCTCAAGTTGTGGAACGCCCACATCGGGTTCTTCGTCAAATACACGCTCGGCAAGGCGACGAAGAACGCCAGCCAGGTGACGCAGGCGCAGAGCGATCTGTCCGGCTACATCTCGCAGTTCTCCGCGTTCGTCAGCTCTGCGACGAAGCTGCCGGCGTCCGCGGTTGCCGCGGACCTGCAGGGTCACGTGCAGACCCTCGAGGCCACGATCAACGACATCGTCGGGGACAGCCCGTCGACGTCGGCGGACCTCGCCATGGCCGAATCGCACATGGCCGGGACCGGAGCGGTGCTCGCCCAGGGCATCGCCGCTGCGAACCCGTCGAAGTTCACCAACTGAGCGAACGGGATCCCGGCGGATGGCCGGGGGTGGACAACCACCCCCGGCCATCCGCCGTTCTCGTCACTGCCTCCACGCGCGCACCGTTGGGTCCGTGTGCGGGCGCAGGTCGGTCGGCAATGCGCCGAGGCTGGCCGGCCCCGGCTGCGGGCTCCTTGGCTCGCAGTTCCGGTCATGGGGCTCGACCGGTTGCCCCGTCGTCAGTAGGAGCCGAAACGACGCCGGCGGATGCACAGTCCGGCTCCGACACCCAGCGGGACCCCGGCGGCCAGCGCAAGTCCAAAGGCGAGTACGCCGTCGAACGCCGCAGCGGCGACCTGCTCGCCATGGTTGGGGGCAGGCCCAACGAGTACGCGATGCTGGGGGCTGAGCATGAGTTCGACCTGGGTGCCCACCGGGGCACAGATCGAATCGACGGGCACGGTCCCGGTCACGCCGACCACTTTCACCCGCACAGAGCAACCGAAACCCCCATCACCGGGCCGGGCCGAGGCGACCACTGCGGAGGTCGGCCGCGCCATGGCGAGATCGCGCTCGCGAGCAAGACCCACGACCGTCCAGGTCACCGCGATGGCAAACGCCATGGCGACAACTGCGAAAGCGATGATGGGCTCCGCGATCCGGCGGGCATGCCTCCGCCCTTCCAGGAAATCCGGAAAGCCCACCACCACGGGCCGTTAATCTACCGGGGATGACCATGGATCCGCCTGCCCAATACCGGCAAGGGTCAGCACGGGCCTCCCCCCGGGTCCCCTCCCGCACGGTGTCGAACGCATCAGTGGCGCCGCGCGTGGAATCGCGGCAATTCAGCGGAGCATTCTCAGGAGGTCATCGGGCGAGTCGGCCATAGCCTGCACGCCACCGCCCAGCAGTTCCTCGCGCGCCGATGCAGCCCAACGATCTCCGCGAAGGAGTCCGGTAGCCGTGATCCGACGAATCGGCGCGGGTCGCCCGCCTAGCGGTTGCCGGGATCTACGTCCGGTGTCGCCTGTTCGAAGCGTTGCGGATGCGCCGAGTGCAGGATCATGCCGCGGGTGACGATCCTCGTGCCGTCGCCGACCAGGACGAGTTCGGCGAGTTCGCCGACGCTTAGCCCGGCTGCGAGATGGTCGGCGATACGGATCTCCGCGATGCGCAGCCGGATCGAACGCTGGTCCTCGCTCGAGCCGGTCCAGCTCGCCACGGGACCCTCAGCCATCTCGAATTCCTCGCCGAGCCGCAGATCGCCGGACAATGCGCGCCCGCGGATCGCGATCGCGTACGTCGTGCCCGACGACGCGCTCGCGGGGACCGGCATTGACTCCACGGAGAACGAGCCCCGTGGCAGACCGAGCGG
The DNA here is from genome assembly GCA_035533475.1 of Mycobacteriales bacterium. NCBI lineage: Bacteria > Bacillati > Actinomycetota > Actinomycetes > Mycobacteriales > Mycobacteriales bacterium. Next base: position 31,242 of record DATLTS010000021.1, read on the forward strand.
GTCGTGCCTGCGCCTGGCTGGACGCACCGCCGAACCGACGAAACGCGGGTCCGCGGCCGGCCCCTGCCATGCCGGCGCCGTGCCGACCTTTGCGTCGGCTGCCGTCCAGCCGGGGTAGGGAGCGGGCCAGTTGGGAGCCGGAGGCAAGGACAGCGAACCCCGCTCGAGAACGGGCTCCGAACAGTTCCGCAAGTAGAAGGAAGCAATCGCCCCCTTGGCGGTCAGGTCGACGAGTCCGGCCAGGACCACAAGCGCTACCAGGGTGCTACCAGTGAGCGCACTGCTCGAATGAGCCGCACGAGCGCCTGCAATGCCAGCGGCGGCACCAGAACGTACCCGGCGTCGGCGGGCCAGTGCCGGCGCAACATGCGCAGCCCGTCGCGCAACGCGGTCACCGCCGAGCCCGTGCTGTAAGCGAGAGCGGGAGTGACGAAGGTCAACATCAGGTCAAGGACGACCGCCGACACGGTTCCGGCCGTGATTAGTCGGGCATTGCCGTGCACCGGCCGGGCCAGCAGGTCCACCACGAGGAAGAACGGCACCTCGATCAGTAGCGCAAGGGCCCCGAGTCGCAGGAATCGCCCGATGTAGGCCCAGCTGTCCACCCAGACCTGGGCGGGGCCCGTCGACGCGCCCCGCCAAATCCGCAGATACCACAACCGGACCGCACCGAAGTACCCCAGCTGGAACACGCCGACCCCGAACGACAGCTCGCTCAAACCGAGCAAGACGCCGGCGTGATGACCGCAAGATGTCGCCGGAGCCACGCAGTCGTGCGTCATCGACGCGGCCGAGGCCCGGTACAGTCCGCTGGCTGCCGCAACCGCCGCGGTCACCAGCGGAAGGAAAGGGTGCCGCCGCCAGGAGAGCAGTGCCCGCTGCAAATCTCCGACGAACTCTGCCACGGGCCCTCCAGGGCTGCGTTCGACAAGCTCGATGCCGTTTCGCCGCAGACCACGAAACTCCTGCCCGTAGCAGGTGCGGATCGTTCGCGCGCCGGTCCCCACCTTGGCGCACGCACGGTTGGGAGGCCAGGACGTCGGCCGTCAATCAGCGTCGGGCGGGTGGCTGGCGCCGGGCTGACGCGGACCCGGCGGCGCGAGAGGATCAACCTCGTGGCAGAAACCGCTTTCCCGAGCCCGACGATCCCGATCAGCGACGAGCGGCAGGTCCTGCTCGGCTACCTGGACTTCTTCCGCGAGGTGGCATTGGCAAAGGTCGCCGGCATGGCGCCGAAGGATCAGACGGCCAGCCCGTTGGCTTCGGGCTGGACCCCGCTGGAGCTGCTCAACCATCTTCGTCATGTGGAGCGGCGCTGGCTGGAGTGGGGCTTCTGCGGGGTCCCCATGTCGGATCCGTGGGCCGATCACCGAGACCACCGCTGGCACACGGATGAGGACTTCGCTGAAATCTCCGCACAGCTGGAGCGGCAAGCGGTGGTGAGCCGGCGAGTGGTCGAGGACCACGGTCTGGACGAGGTGGGGCAGCCGGGCGAGCGCTGGGATGGTGACCCGCCGGCGACGCTTCGGCGGGTACTCCTGCACCTCGTGCAGGAATACGCTCGCCACTGCGGACACCTCGACATCGTCCGCGAGATGGTCGACGGCGCGATCGGCGAAGACACCGGGCCGCTGCAATAGCGCAAGGGCCCCGCGGGCGGCTCATTCGGGCACGCACGCGGTCAGGACACCCCGACTAGCGGACGGGGGCCGGCCGTCATAAGGGCGCCGGAGCTGGCCAACCAGACGTCAGGGCTCGACCCCCAGCACTTCCGGTGGGCGATACTTACCCGCATGCGAACCGGCGTGTGACGGCTGCGGGTCCCGATATCGATCTTCGGTCGCGGTGAGGATGACGGGCCCGTCGTCGGCGATGACGATGGTGTGTTCGAAGTGGGCGCCGCGCGAGCCATCGGTGCTGCGCAGGGTCCACCCGTCGAGGTCGACGCGGTAGGCGTCGAGGCCGCCGCCGAGGAACCACGGTTCGATGGCGATGGTCAGGCCGGTCCGTAGGCGTAGCCCGCGTCCGGGGTGGCCGTCATTCGGCACGGAGGGGCTTTCATGCATCGTGCGGCCGACACCGTGGCCGCCGAAGTCGGTGTGCAGCCCGTAGCCAGCTGCGCGGGCGACGGTACCGATGGCGGCGCTGATATCGCCGAGGTGAGCACCGGGCTGCGCAGCGGCGATCCCGTTGCGGAGTGCCTGCTCGGTGGCTCGCAGCAACTCCAGATCGTCAGCGCAGGAATGCCCGACGCAGAACGAGATGGCGGCGTCGCCGGCCCACCCGTCGAGAGTTACGCCGCAGTCGACGCTGAGCATGTCGCCGTCGTGTAGCCGGTAGTGGCTCGGCGGCCCGTGCAAGACCGCGTCATTGACCGACAGGCACAGCACGCCGGGAAACGGCGTGGGGGCGAAGGCGGGCTGGTAGCCGAGGAACGGTGAGGTGGCGCCCGCGGCGGCGAGCATGGTCCGGGCCAGGCCGTCCAGATCGTCCAGTCGCACGCCGACGGCGGCTTTGGCGCGGACCGTGGTGAGGATGTCGGCCACGATGGCACCGGCGGCGCGCATCGCCTCGATCTCGCCAGGTGACTTGAGTTCGATCATCGCGTTTCGCCTTCCGGTATTTCTATCCCGGTATTACTATCGCACGCATGGTGCGACCGATGCTGACTCCGGAGGAACGCGAACGCGGCCGGCAACTCGGCGCGGCCCTCCGCGCCGTTCGAGGCCCCCGCAGCATGGTCGAGGTCGCTGCAGTCTCGGGCGTGGCGATCGAGACACTCCGCAAGATCGAGACCGGCCGAATCGTCACCCCGGCGTTCTTCACCGTCGTAGCGCTGGCCCGGGCGCTTGCGGTGCCGCTGGAGGCACTCGCCTCGGCGGAGCAGCAGACGCTGACAGCGGTCAGCTAAAAACAACCTGAACCACGCCACCAGTTAGCTGTAATTGCAGCCGAGGGGGCCGTGCTTCTTGCTGTGCCTGTCCCATGCCGGCCGAAAATCCGGACCTCGTAGTGGTAGTCCCAAGATTCAACACCCGTACGGATCTGTACGAATCCGTGCGGGTCGCGCTAGACTGGATCCATGGCCACGATCAACGCCGACGAGGTGAGGATTCCGCGGAGCGTGCGGGACGCGGTGACCCGCCACGAACAGGTTGTCGTACTCAACAGGGAGCGGCCGGTACTCGCCATCGTGCACCCGGACGACCTGCCTCACTTAGGCACTCGGCGTCGTGGTCGGGCAGTACGGGAGATCGCAGCGCTGCTCGCCGGAACTCCCGCTCCCGACCCGGACTTCGCCAAGGACATGGACGCCGTCTTGGACAGCGTCGGGCCCGCGCCGGAGGATCCGTGGGAGCGGTCGTAGACACCACGGTCTTCATCGACCTGGAGCGCTCAACTTCGCGAGAGGGGCACGCCCGTTCCGCCGAACTGATCGGCCAGCGCCTGACGGAATGCCTCGGGCCTGACGAACAAGCAGCTATTGCGGCCATCACCGCCAGCGAGTTGCTCCACGGCGTACACCGCGCGAGCGCTAAACACCGCGCCACACGCGAGGCCTTTGTCGAATCGATCCTCGCGGTCGTTCCCGTTCTCGATTTCGACCTGCTGGCGGCCCGAGCACATGCGCGACTGTGGGCCGACCTTGCCAACACCGGGTCCGACGTCGGGCCACACGACCGGATAGTAGCCGCGACCGCGATAAGCCTCGGCTGGCAAGTGGCAACGGCCAACGTACGTCACTTCGGACGGATCGCGGGTCTCGACGTGGTCGAGGTGCGCTGACGTGACTGTTCCCAAACGGCTGTCCCATATCCGGCCGAAATCCGGAGTTCAGAGTGGTGGGCGATACTGGGTTCGAACCAGTGACCTCCTCGGTGTGAACGAGGCGCTCTACCACTGAGCCAATCGCCCGCGGGCCCGGCTGACTCACGCCGGGCGGCGCAAGTCTAGCGTTCAGCTCGGGCCCGGCAGAGCCGCCGGCTCCGGAAAACCGGTAGAACCCGGGCATTCCAGGGCTCTTGCGGGTGTTTCGGACCGAAATTAAGTTAGCCATAACCGCAGGGTGGGCATCGTCGTTGTCGAAGTACTAACCACGCGACCGCGACGAAAGACGAGGCCCCGATGAACGCTCGACCCGAGTCCGTTAAGGAAGAGCTCGAGCTGCGCCTCGTCGTCCCCGGCAGCGGTTCCTTGCCGGTCGCGGCGGACATGTCCTACGAGTCGGCCGACCCCTACGCGGTCCACGTGGCCTTCCACACCGGCGAGGAAGAGATCGTCGAGTGGGTGTTCGCCCGGCAGCTGCTCACCGACGGGGTCACCCACCCGGTGGGCGAGGGCGACGTGCAGGTTTGGCCGTCGCACGCGGAGGGGCGCCCGGTCGTCTGCCTCGCGCTGTCCAGCCCGTCCGGCCGGGCGCTGTTCGAAGCGCCGCTCACCGAGCTCGTCGAGTTCCTGACCAAGACCTACGCCGCGGTCCCTACCGGCAGCGAAAGCGACTTCGTCGACCTGGACTCGGAGCTTGCCCTGCTGATCTGGGGCGAGGAGAGCTGACCGAACCCGATACGAAAGGCCCCCGCCAACCGGCGGGGGCCTTTCGTATTCCCCGGAGTCACAACGCGGGCGACACCCGTCAGTACGGCAGCGGCCGACCGGAGGGGGTGCGCAGATCGATGGGCGGCGCACTCGGGCGCGGCGCGGGCCGGCTCACCTGGACCCGAATCATGCGTACCTCCCGAGCGGAGCTTCGCTGCTGTCAGGGCAACTATCGGCACGAACCCGGCGCGCGGTAACTCGACGATCGGCCCCGATATTCGGTCAAACGGCCTCATCTGCGGACGACTCGGGGTCATCCGTTCGGACGGTTTCGGGTCGGCCGAAGCGCCGATCCGGGGGGAAACCCGACTCAGGCCTGCCACGCCGGGGGGTGCGTGCCGGGCTCCAGCGGCATCCGGACGCCGACGCCGCGAGCCGTGTCCAGCGCGATGTCGTAGCCGGCGTCGGCGTGCCGAACGACCCCGGTGCCCGGGTCGTTGGTCAGCACGAGCTCGAGCCGCCGCCGGGACTCGGCGCCGCCCTCGGCCACAACCACGACCCCCGCATGAATCGACTTCCCGATCCCGACGCCGCCACCGTGGTGGACCGAAACCCAGGAAGCCCCCGACGCGGTGTTGAGCAGCGCGTTGAGAACCGGCCAGTCCGCGATCGCGTCCGAGCCGTCCCGCATCGCCTCGGTCTCCCGCTCCGGGCTCGCTACGGACCCCGCGTCGAGGTGGTCTCGTCCGATGACGACCGGCGCTCGCAACTCACCGCGGGCGACGAGATCGTCGAAGGCCAGCCCGGCGACGTGCCGCTCCCCGTACCCGAGCCAGCAGATCCGCGCCGGCAAGCCCTGACCGCGTACCTTTTCGCGGGCAAAGCGGACCCAGCGCTGGAGCCCGTCGTCGTCCGGGAACGCCTCCAGCACCGCCCGGTCGGTCGCGGCGAGGTCGGCGTCGTCGCCGGACAGGCAGGCCCAGCGGAACGGCCCGGCCCCACGCGCGAACAGCGGGCGGATGTAGGCGACGACGAAGCCCGGGTAGGCGAAGGCGTCCGTGACCCCGGCTTCCAGGGCCTGGCCGCGCAGGCCGTTGCCGTAGTCGAAGGCGATGGCGCCGGCCGCTTGCAGCTCGAGGATCGCCCGGCAGTGCACCGCCATCGACGCCGTGGCCCGCTCGACGTACTCCCCCGGCTTGGCCCGGCGCAGCTCGACCGCCGCTTCGAGGTCGATGCCGGCCGGCACGTAGCCCGCCAGCGCGTCGTGCGCCGAGGTCTGGTCGGTTTCGACGTCAGGGGTCCAGCCCCGGGCGAGGAGGTCCGGGAGGACCTCGGCGGCATTCCCGATCACCGCCACCGACAAGGGCCGGCCGGCGGCACGCGCCCGCTCGACCCGGCCCAGCGCGTCGTCGAGCGAGGTCGCGATCTCGTCGAGATAGCCGCCGGCCAACCGGCGCCGGGCCCGCTCCGGGTCGACCTCGACGACCAACGCGACCCCGCCGTTGCCGGTGACCGCGAGCGGCTGGGCCCCGCCCATGCCGCCGAGCCCGGCGGTGAGCACGACCCGACCCGCGAGGGTGCCCCCGAAGTGGCGGGCCGCCACTTCCGCGAAGGTCGCATAGGTCCCCTGGAGGATGCCCTGGGTCCCGATGTAGATCCATGACCCGGCGGTCATCTGCCCGAACATCGTGAGGCCGAGATCCTCGAGCTCACGGAAGTACGACGGCGTCGCCCACTTCGGGACGACGAGCGCGTTGGCGATCAACACCCGAGGGGCGAACTCGTGGGTCCGCATGACGGCAACCGGCTTGCCGGACTGCACGAGGAGCGTGTCGTCCGGGGCCATCGTTCGAAGCGACTCGACGATGGCATCGAAACTGCGCCAGTCCCGAGCCGCCTTACCGGAGCCGCCGTAGACGACGAGGTCGTCGGGACGTTCGGCGACTTCCGGGTCGAGGTTGTTCTGGAGCATCCGCAGCGCCGCTTCCGCTCCCCAGCTTCGGGCCGAGCGCTCCGGTCCGCGCGGCGCCCGCACCACCCGCGCTCCCTGCATGGCCCGCTCCCTCCGTCCCCGCGACGGTATGCCGTCAGGGGTCGATATCGATCGCCGCTCGCTCCGCGAAGACCTCGGCCGCCCGCCGCGTGAGTTCGCCCGGCGTCGCGGCGAGCGCCGCCCCGTCGACCCAACGCACCGGCTGCACGTCCCGCAAAGTCGAAGCCAGGAACGCCTCGTCCGCGGACCGTAACGCGTCCAACGGAACCTCGACCTCGGCCACGTCGCCGAGCCATTCCAACAACAGATCCCGGGTTACCCCGCGCAGGCAACCCGTGCTCAGCGCCGGTGTCACCAGCCGGCCGTCGAGGCCGAGGAACACGTTGCTGCCGGTTCCCTCGCACAACATCCCGACCGTGTTCGCGAAGATCGCCTCCGTTCCGCCGCGCTCGTGCGCGTACCGGAGCGCCACAACGTTTTCGGCGTAGGACGTCGTCTTCAACCCTGCGGTCGCCGCGCGCTCGTTGCGGACCCACGGAGTGATGACGACATCGGCGAAGGGGGCCGCCGGCGCTGCGGGGGCAAGCCCGACGATGACGGTCGCGGGGCCGTCCCCGCGCTCCGATGACAGCGGTGAGGGTCCGCCGGTCACGGTGATCCGCAACCGGGCCAGCCCGTCCGGCGCCGCCACATCGGCGAGGACAGCCACGATCCCCTCCCTTACCTGGGCGGCGTCGACCACCAGCCCCAACCCGGCCGCCGAGTGCTCGAGCCGGCGCAGGTGCCGGGTCAGGGCGAACGGCACGCGATCGAGGACCTTTGCGGTCTCGAAAACCCCGTCGCCGGCCACCACGCCGTGGTCGTTGATCTTTAACGAGGGGATCTCCCCGCGCGTGACTGCGCCCCCCACCCAGGCCAGCAGGGTCATCGCAGCCGACCGGTCACGGATTCGGCAGCCGCCAAGAGGTCGGGGAGCAACGCGGCGACCGCCTCGATCTGCGGCGCGACCTCCCGGTCGACGTCCATCGGCGGCACCGCCGCGCGCAGCGTCGCATGCACCGCGGAGGTGGCCGGCCCCGGTCCGGCGAGGGCCGCCCGCAGGTCGATGCCCTGCGCGGCACAGAGCAGTTCGATGGCCAGCACGGGACGCACGTTGGCCACGACGGCCCGCAGCTTCCGGACCGCCCCGAATCCCATGGACACGTGGTCCTCTTGGTTCCCCGAGGTGGGGATGGTGTCCACGCTCGCCGGATGCGCGAGCACCTTGTTCTCGCTGACCAGCGCCGCCGCGGTGTACTGGGCGAGCATGAAGCCGGAGTTCATGCCCGGGTCTCGGGCGAGGAACGCCGGGAGCTCGCGGCTGAACGCGGGGTCCAGCAGCCGGTCGACCCGGCGTTCGGAGATGCTCGCCAACTCGGCCAGGCCGATCGCGAGGATGTCCGCGGCGAAGGCGAGCGGCTCGCCGTGGAAGTTGCCGGTCGTCATCGCCTCGCCGTCGATGATCACCGGATTGTCGACGACCGCCCCGAGCTCGATGTCGAGGACCCCCCGGACGTGGGCGAGCAGGTCCCGGACGGCCCCATGGACCTGCGGAGCGCAGCGCAGGCAGTACGCGTCCTGCACCGCGTGCCGGGAGTCGCGATGGCTGGCCAGCAGCGGGGAGTCGGCGAGCAGCGCCCGCAGGTTGGCTGCCGACTCGAGCTGCCCGGGGTGCGGCCGGAGCGCCTGCACCCGGGCGTCGTAGCTTCGGTCGGTCCCGAGCAAGGCTTCGACGGACATCGCGCAGGCCAGGTCCGCGACGGTGACCAGGAGGTTCGCGTCGTGGACGGAGAACCCGAGCAGCGCCTGCATCGGCTCGGTGCCGTTGAGCAGCGACAGCCCTTCTTTCGGGGCCAGCACCAGGGGATCGATCTCGTGCGCGGCGAGCACCTCGGCCGCCGGTCGACCAGCCGGGTCCCCGCCGGGCTCGCGGAGCCGGCCGGCCCCGATCAGCGGCGCCGCAAGGTGGGCTAGCTGGGCCAGATCACCGGAGGCACCGACGGAGCCCTGCCCGGGCACGACCGGCAGCAGGCCCCGGTCGAGCAGTTCCAGCAACCGGGCCGGCAGCTCCACCCGCACCCCGGAGAGCCCGGCGGCGAGCGTCCGGGCGCGCAGCAGCAGCAACGCCCGGATCTCCGCATCCCCGAGCGCCGCCCCCACCCCGGCAGAGTGGGACAGGACCAGGCTGCGCTGCATGGCCATCAGGTCCTCGCCGGCCACCCGGGTGTCGGCCAGCGCACCGAAGCCCGTCGTGACCCCGTACACCACCGCATCGGCCGCGACCGCTTCCGCGACGGCAGCCTGGCTCGCGGCCATCCGGGCCGCCACATCCGGGCCCAGCTCGGCGCGGGCCCGACCGTGGGCCACGTCGATCAGATCGTCAAGGGTCAGCGGGTCGCCGGTGACCGTGACCGTGCGCATGACCGGAACCTAGCGCGACCCGCCGGCCGGGCTCCTCCTGTATCGTCTGCGGAAGCGCCGGACCCGGTCCGGCCGTGCGGACGTGGCTCAGTTGGTAGAGCATCACCTTGCCAAGGTGAGGGTCGCGGGTTCGAATCCCGTCGTCCGCTCGGGGCGTGTCCGCAGGGGCCCCGGCCCCGAGCGGCGGGATGGCCGAGTGGCTTAGGCAAGGGCCTGCAAAGCCCTGTACGCGGGTTCGATTCCCGCTCCCGCCTCGAGACGGCTTCGACGGATCGGAGGGTGGACAGAGCGCGATCGATGCGAACCGCAAACCCGGGCGGGTAGCTCAGTTGGTTAGAGCGCATCCCTGACACGGATGAGGTCGGAGGTTCGAGTCCTCTCTCGCCCACCAAGACGTCTTCACCGAAGTCGCCTGTTCATGTTCACCGAAGGGTGTGACATTTTCGGGCGGGGCGCTGGCGTGGGGCTGGACGGGCTGTGTTTTGGCCTGGGAGTGGCCGGGCGGGATGTTTGGGCCGCGCGCGACCGGCC